>JAAERC010000203.1 GCA_024230695.1 Candidatus Zixiibacteriota bacterium | reverse complement strand
CCGTCTTTACCATCTGAGTCCAACCAGTTTTTGTGTTCCCTGAGGATATGAAAGATATCTTCTCGTTTTGGTTTCCAACGAGTTTTGCTTTTATCTGATCTTCCGGTTTGTGTCATTTTCTTTAATCCAAATAAATTGAATCTGTTCTTTTTCTAATTATATGCAATTAACCGGTTTATGATTTCCTTTGTCAATTATTTTTATTTCTGAATATCGAAAAAACCTGATATAAAGTAAACAGCGTCGCCGTATTGGCGACGCCGTTATAGGCAAGGAAAAGGAATGTTCACTTTTATATACGGGGTTTTCTAATTTAAGTTTCAAAATGAAATGGAATCAACCCAAATTTGCCAAAGGTGTAAATTAAAAAAAATCATCACTTTTTATGAGTTACCAGCGAATTTTAGCGGATGATTTTTCGGCGATTTGTCTTGACAATTTTCGATTATTATGTAAGTTATAAATAGGCAAACAACATTCGATTAATCTTACATTTTAATATTATTGAGGGACCTTAGATTTTTAAATATTTTGGTCTGGCAACCTTTTGTGTTGAGTAGCAAAGCTTTAAATATATATTCTGCTGTGCACGAGAACCGATTGACGGCGCGTGGGAAAAATTTTGCCGTTCAAAAGGTGCTGCAGGATGAGCGGTCGGCTAAAATAAACCGACCGCTTTTTTTAAGGTGATTCTTATATCATGTAAAGTGTATCGCGCGACTTATCAAATTCGCTTCATATAAGAATTATCCAAAATGCTTTGAATTATAGTCGATTTTGAAAAGAAAACGACTATATTCTGTCCCATGCAAACAGCGCTACATATATATGCTCTTGTTGAAGAGTTAAAAGAAACTCTAATAAGCGGCAAATTGGTCGCCAGCGAATTCTATAAAAAAGAGCGTGAGGCATATCTGTTTTTTAAAGTCAAAAAGGGGACAGTCGCCCTCGGTTTGGCTTATCATCCGACCGGTTTTGGCGCTTTTGTGATTCCGAGAAGTAAAATATCTGTCAAAACAAGAGAGAAACCATGGCCGTTTTTCCAGCCGGTTTTGAATAGCGAAGTAGTTTCTATTGAGCAATTGGGCCTTGACCGGATAATCAGAATTAATTTACAAAACAATTCTGATAAACATTCGATAATTGTCGAAGCAATCGGACCCAATGGTAATCTTTGGTTACTTGAAAGTGATAATAAAATTTTGGCGACTCTTCGTAATAAGAAGTATGAAACTGATATTGAATACACTCCCCCCTCTCCTCTTGATCGATTAAACCCCATTGATTTTAAATCAGAACAGTTGATTGGACTAATTGAAGAAAACTCCTTAGAAATCGGGTCGTTTCTCAATAAGAATTTTCTGGGGCTAAACAAAATTCTTGCCAATGAGATCGCGGAGCGTGCCGATCTTGATTATTCGATGTCGATTAATGAGATAAGTGAGACCGAAATAGATCGTTTGACGCAGTCTGTTTTATCAACAGCCAAACTTTTTGAGCAGTATGCCCCGGCGTATAGTTATGAAACTGCGGTGGCGCCGTTTAAGATACATCATTTGTCGGGTGAGCCGAATAAATTCAAGACCCTTTCGCTGGCGGTTTATGATAAAATCAAAAACCGTAAGGCGGTTGGAGCGGAAGTTTCCGGGAAGCAGAAAGTGATCGAGGCGGTTAAAAAATATACCAAAAAGCAGAAAAGAAAAATTGGCTATGTTGAAAAGGATATATCTTCTGCTGAAAAATTTGATATGTACCGGCAGAATGCCGAATTATTAAAAGCAAATATCACGCAGATTAAAAAGGGCCAAAAGAGTGTCACTCTTGATAATCTGTATGATGAGAATTCTGCTCAAATTACTATTACTCTTGATCCGGCCAAAACAGTTGCGGAAAACGCCGATTCGTATTTCAAGAAATATCGAAAAGGCAAAGACGGGCTTGGTCTTTTGGAAAGACGGTTAGAGATCGCAAAGATCGAATATGAAACAGCTGAGAAGATGCTTGACGAGTTTGAAACTGATTTTGAGTCGGCTGAGAAAAAATATGAAGCCGAAATATTAGAGATCCTCCCCGTTTCCGAAACCAAACGAGCCCAGGCACCGCGATTGCCGTATCGGCCATTTGTGCTGGCTTCGGGAGTGACAATATTTGTTGGCAAAGACGGAGCCGATAATGATACAACCACTTTTCGTCATGCCAAGCCGTATGAATTGTGGTTCCATGTTTCACAATGTCCGGGGTCGCATGTTGTTTTGAAATTTCCGAATAAGAAATTCCAGCCCTCGAAAAATGAAATAGCCGAAACGGCGGCGGCCGCGGCGTTTTATTCCAAGGCGAGAAAATCCAAAACGGTTCCGGTGATCTACACTGAAAAAAAATATGTCCGCAAACCACGTAAAGCCAAAGCCGGGTTGGTGACGGTCGAACGCGAGACGATGGTGATGGTCGTACCACGGAAACCGGAATAAGCCCCATCGGGACTTTACTCTTTGGTAGATTTTTGTAGGCGACAGACGCCTCGTTTACTTCGACGTTCGAATCGTTTCATACAAAAGCTTTTTGACACTGTTGGGCGGATGGGTAATCTAATTATCCTGAATAATACTCCCTACCCCGGTGATTGTGGCATCAATTGTTGGTGATCCTTCGTAATAGATATTTCCAATTCCGGATATTAGCGCAATCAATGTTTGAGATACATCCACCTGAATATTACCTGCCCCGGCTAAAGTTATATCAGATAAATTGGTTTCCAGACCAAAACTACTTATCCCGCCGGCCCCGGCAAGTATAATTTTATGCTTATAAGCTTCGCCCGTCAGATTGAAATTGCCAGCCCCGATTAAATTTGTGGTCAAAGTATCAACATGGAGATAAGCATTAACATTACCTGCTCCGATAACTTCTAATGTGACTATATCTATGTCGAAGCCGTACGGAATAGCAATATTACCGGCACCGATTATTGAAACTTTTTCCAAGTCGGTCATTGTGAGTCCATAAGTAATAGTAGCGTTGCGGAAAGAGATGTCTTGGTCAGTTTTTATTGTCAGGATACCATTGCTGACTGAAAGTGTTAGATATTGGTGGACGTTATCATCAGCATCAACAATAACACCCTGTTCCAGGCCTTCTCTTATATTGATATTGCCAGAGCCTTCCAATACAACCGTATGAAATTCAGCCAGTGTTGGCGTTTCTGATGTTATATTTCCGGAACCGACGACAACTTCATTATCATTGGAAATGGTCGGGTTACTTTCGTCGCATGAGATAATAAGCATCAAACAACATGTAATTATAACAATGACAAAATTCTTCAGCATCTTTTCCTCCATTATTTTTGAGATAATTATTATATCCAATAGATAATTATAGAAGAAAAAATATCAATGACAAGTTTTATTATTGGTCGGAACAGAATGCTGAAATGTTCGTATAATACAGTTAAGGTTTAGTTAGTATATTTTTTGGAGAGATTTATGAATGAAGTTACACAGACTATAGAGACATACAATAAGATCGCACTATCATATTGCAAAAAGACCCGATTGAAAAAATACCTCGATTGGGAAGAGCAATATATTAAAAAATTAATGTCATATAACAATTCAATTATGCCAAATATCCTTGATGTCGGTTGCGGTGATGGCAGGCACTGCCTGTTGATTGATAAAAACGGCGGGCAATCAGTCGGGATCGATCTATCACCAAGTATGATCACAGAAGCAACTGAGTATTATCCAGATGGTGATTTTAGAATAATGAATATGATAAATTTAGAATTTAATAAGAGTTCGTTTGATGGGATCTGGTCGAGCGGTTCGATATATCATGTGACTAAAAACGATGTCAACAAAGTACTTAATGAGTTTCACCGGGTACTGAGGAAAAATGGCGTGCTGGGTTTAAGCTATAAATTGGGCGGAGGTGAAGGGTTGGAGACCAATCCAAAATCGTATGCCGGTGCTCCACGCTATTTTGCATATTATTCAAAAAATGAAATGGATGGTCTATTGGCGGCTTCAGGTTTTGATGAACTTCACGCTTGTACATACCCCGAAGAGATCTTCGGTGACAATATAATTCAAGTTTGGCTGAGAAAAGTATGATGTGATTTTCTTTATTAATTATTGACTCTTTTATTTCATTTCGCTATCATTAGGTAAGTTTGTTCACAAGAAATATCATCGATTTTAAATTTGAGTGAAAATATTAATTCGTGAGTTTTTAATGTCTAAAAATCTCGAAAATAAGTTTTATTCAATTTTATTATTACTAACATTGTTATTTTTATCTCTATCTATCTCATGTGGTAAAGTCTATGTGCAAAAAAGAGAACTTGTGTCACCAGATAATACCGAACAGATTACAGGTCAATCAAAGTATCTGAAGGCGCATATGTATAATGGTCAAGTATATATTCTTTCTGACTGGATTGTTGATTCTGCAAATCGAATTGTCTTTGGATCGGGAGAATTACTTGATATTAATAGATATGTGATCTCTGAAGGCCAGGTTAGTATTAGTCTTGATTCTGTGGCTATTTTTGAAACCAATGTAAATTCTGTTTCTGGTGGGATCGGAGCGTTGACAATTCTTACAGGCTTTTCCGCCGCCGCCACAGTTTATTGTATAGCTAATCCGAAAGCTTGCTTTGGATCATGTCCAACTTTTTATGCCTTTGACGGAAAAGACGATCAACTGATGGCCGAGGGGTTTTCATCGAGTGTCGCTCCCGCGCTGGAAAAATCTGATATTGACGCGCTCTATCGAGCGGTTCCTTCGGGAAATGTTTTCAAACTGACAATGACAAATGAGGCGCCGGAAACGCATATGGTCAGATATGCTGATATTCTCGCCGTTCCTCACTTTGAGGGAAATAGAGTTTTTGTAACCGAGCAGGGCGATTATTATCAAACTAATAAAATTGTTGAACCGACTCAATGTAAAGCAGAGGAAGGCGATTGTTTAAATGAGTTAAAAAGCTTTGATGACAATGAGCGAAAAAGCTTGGCCGATTCAGTATATCTGGGAGACAAGGAAGAAATTGAACTTGAATTTGATCCTGTCTCTGATGGCGACTACGGATTGGTAATTTCATCGCGACAATCATTGATGAGTACTTATCTTTTTTATCAGGCTCTTTCTTATATGGGGAGCAGGGTCGGAGAATATTTTGCCGCAATGGAACGACTTGGAAACAACAGCTGGGGATATGCCGGTGGTATCGGAAAAGTTTTGGGAGGAGTTGAAGTATTCCTTTTGGATAGTTTAGATAATTGGCAAAGTGCCGGCAAAATTAATGAAACCGGCCCATTAGCTACTGATACAAAAATTATACCCCTTCCTCAAATTCAAACCGATAAGGTCAGAATCAAACTTCGATTTACAAGAGGATATATTCGACTTGATTATACCGCTCTGGCCCGTTTGGAAAAAATGATTAAGCCAATAAGATTGCATCCTTCGATTGTTTACAGGGACAATGTTGTGGATGAAAAAACTAAATCATCTCTTTTAGATAAATCTGAATTATTGATAACGATGCCGGGTGATGTATACACATTGGATTATCAACTACCGGTAAATTATCAGGATTATGAGCTTTTTCTTGAGAGCCGTGGATATTATTTAGAATGGATGCGTGACGAATGGCAAGTCGAGGAAAATTCTGAATTGGCGATGATGATGCTATTTACTCCAGAACAAGCATTACGCTATCTTGCTCCTGAATTTAAACAGGCCGAACCATATTTGGAAGAGATGTTTTGGAATAGTAAATATGTTAAATAAGCTAAAAACTTTATTAGTAGTTCTGCTTATAGTGTCTCTATGCTTAGCGGGATGCGCCCGACAGTACGCACCTCATGGTTGGTTATCTGATGTTGAGACAACCGAAGTTCAGGCTTTTGGTTCATGGATAGAATTAAATTACGTGACTGATTCGGTTAGCGGTGTTTATCAGGGCGAACTGATTGCGATAGATTCGATCAAGGTATATATTCTGACATCAAATGATTTGATTGATATTGATCGCGCCAAAGTATCTAAAGCAATAATTGTCTCATACGATGCACACACTGGCAAGTTGGCAGGTTGGGTTGCTGTCGGGTCAGTTTTAACTGCTTCGCATGGTGTGCTTATGATCGGGACTCTTCCGGCCTGGCTATTGTTGGGAAGCATGATTGCCGCCGGTCATTCGTATATGCCGCTATCTGGATACCCTAGTACTGATTGGGATGAGCTAAAAAAATTCGCCAGATTTCCATATGGATTGCCTGAAGGTCTAAGTTATTCAGATCTAAAACAAAAATATAGATTGTAAACTATTGGAACGCAACACGCCAATATCATAATTAATATTAGTCACAGCACTCGGCAAGCCCATCATGAAATACGAACATATGAAGAAATACAATATCTGTTAACCCAATAATAGCATCGCAGTTCAAGTCAGCCGCTGGAGCCAATTCGGGTGAGATGCCATTATTGAAGTAGTAATCAATCAGCATCACTATGTCAGTAATATCAACAGTATCATCTAAGTTGAAATCACCGCATGTGTATTCCAATAATAGTGCTGATGCAAAAGCACCGATGTCGTTTCTTGTACCATCAGAGTCATTATAAAATGGATCGGGGTCACCGGCGTTAAGACATGATGATGTGGATTGCAGTCGATAATTATGGGAGGCCATATCTATAAAAAGCGGGTTTTCATAAATGGTTCCTTCTCCCGGAGTAACTCCAAAATAATCATCTATCTCACAATCCCAGGTGTCATTATATGAAGCATTAGTGATGCTTTCATCGCCAGATGCAATACCATAAATACCATAAGCTATTATATTATTTTTGGCATCGATAAAACTTTCAAAACGTTGGTTTGTAATACCTGACCAGGTTTCGGGAAGGATTGTATTATTATATATCATGGAATGCGCGTTAAGGCATCGAATATCGCCATATCCATAATTGTCATATGAGAGATTGTAACAAATTGTGTCATTTCCGCTATACTCTAAATGTATTGCGGCTCCATAGATATAGGCTACGTTATCAAAAAATATATTTTCTTTGATCATGGAACCTAAAGTGTTGTTCATGTCAATTCCTGCTCCTCCATTTTCATAATCGCTGAAATTGCCGGTAATAATATTATTGGTAATAGTAGGTGACGATCCATTACAATAGATACCTGAACGACCTCCACCGGTTATTGTAAAACCGGAAATTTCGGCACCTTTTGGCTCAATGGAGGCAAATGTTACAACAGGTTGGTTTGATCTGATGGTATAAACTCTGCCAGCCAAGGCCGTATCACTGTTATTTGCAGAATTTATATTTCTTGCTTCAGATACCGGCGCTTGTATTGTTGTTACATCAGGCCCATCACTGCTTTTGAGTAAAACTCGTTTACCAAGAAAGTTAATACTTTCCTCATATAGGCCCGGTGAAACAGTAACTGTATCAAAATCAATTGCAAAGGCTAATCCACTTTGGATTGTTGAATAATCAGCGGGGATATAAATATTACGGCTGAAATGAGAAATGAACCAATCATTTATCCATCCTCCCCATTCACTGCCATTGTGTACCCTTATTCGTAAAAAATAGAAAGTCCTGTCATCAAGAACAATCCCATCGTATAGAACATTTGTTAAAGCTGAAGTAATTGGGCCACTATCCCACATCTCAGCAACTGTCCAATCGTTATCAGTTCCGACCTGAATTTGATATTCATGTTGAGTTGTCGCCTCGACGTCAAAATATGTCCAGAATATATTCATCGGGAATGACAGAATATGACTATTATTAATTGATGGCGAATATCCTATTTCTGCTGCCACAGGCAAATCATCCGGCAGTGTACTGGGAAAAGCGCCCATATCATTTCTAGTGCCGTTTGGGTCATTAAAAAACAGATCAGGGTTCCCGGCATCAATACAAGGAGATAAAATATCAAGATTGTAATTTTTTGAAAATTCATGGTTAAATAATGGATCAGAATTTATTGCCCCAGGTCCCGGAATACAATTGCTATAATTGGTAATGCAATTCCAGGTGCAATTATAGGAAGCATTGATATTTGCATCAGTAGATGATTGGATTGCAAATTGAGGAGAATTTACTACTATATTGTTTTGAATCTCAACACTGCCATTACGTTGATTTAAAATTCCGGCATATTGTAATACATCAATTGTATTATTGTAAAAAATAGAATTGGCATCGAGACTTCTGATATCTCCAACTCCGCTATTGTCGTATATAAGATTATAACAGATGGTGTCGTTTTCGCTAAACTCCAGATGGATTCCGCCACCATAGGTGTCCGCCTCATTTGCGTAAATGATATTATTCTTTACCAGTGAACCAGAGGTATTGTTAAGGTCTATACCTCCTCCGCCGTTTGTATAATCACTTCTATTTTTGGCAATAACATTATTGGTTATTATTGGTGAAGTCCCATAACAATAAACTCCTGATTTACCTCCTCCTGTTATGGTAAATCCGGATATCTCAGCGCCCTTTGGTTCTCCCGAGGCCATCACAACAACCGGGTCTTCGGAAAAAACAGTGTATGATCTTGGAACAACCGTGGTATCACTGCTGTTTCCGGAATTTATAGTCCTCGCTCCAGTCAATGGCGCTACGATTATTGTATGTTCCGGCCCAACTAAGCTAATGACTTTAATATTTTTCCCAAGAAAATCGATAGTCTCAATATATGTTCCTGGTTCGACCATAACAGTATCGCCGGTGTTGGCCGCAATAATACCATCCTGGATGGTTGGCTCATTTGTTGGAACAGTAATTATGGTGGCAAAAGCAATATTTGCCAACAGGAATATAATAATTGTAAACAGAGAGATAATTTGAATAGCTTTCATCCAGAACCTCCGGGCAAGGTGGTTGGTAGTATTTTTGTGTACTGGTCTGATTATTGTGACTCAGATACGTATTAGAAGATAGGACATAATCCCGCAATTGTCAATAGATATGCGGGATTATCATGTTTATGCGGATCAGGATTTACAGCATGCATTATTACTCTCTATAATGACAAATATCAAATAAATCAATTTAATTATAATAATGGCTAATATGACTTGACGGATTGGCGAAATAGAGTATATTGTCTGACTGTATTATTTACGTATGCGTATTTTAGAATGAAAGTTGAAAAGATAT
>JAAERC010000202.1 GCA_024230695.1 Candidatus Zixiibacteriota bacterium | reverse complement strand
TTCTATCTTCATTATCGGTAAAAACAGCATTTTCCGGTAAATTGCTAGCAGAAAAAACCGGAGTAGAATCGGGCAAACCGGTAATTGAAAAAGTAATATCAAGAGAATCTCCGACCGATAATATAATCGGATCAACCGGATTGATATACAAAAGTTCAGCGCCCTCAAAAGCATCAGGAAGCCCATATCCATACAAATTCTCAGGGTTTTCAAATCTATCGGCCGATTCAATCATCGCCTGTCGTAATTCCATCGGTGACCAATCAGGGTGAGCCTGCAAAAGTAAAGCCCCGGCACCGGCTGCCAACGGAGCGGCAAATGATGTTCCACCAACATAAGCATAACCGCCAGAATTTGACACCGCATAAACAAGCACGCCCATCGAGACAATATCAGGTTTAATTTGGCCATCAAAAGTCGGCCCGGCACCTGACGTGATTGAGATAAGCCCCTCGCTATTAACCGAACCTACCGCAATAACCGAATCACCATCAGCCGGCGGAGTAATATAATGAAAAAGCGACACTCCTTCATTCCCGGCCGAGGCAAATACTGTTATCCCGCGTGAAACGGCAAGATCCGCGGCGATAGTAATAATTGCCGTATTTCCATCCAAATCAGAATAATCATACCAATCGAGGTACCCTACCGATGTTGATATAATATCCGCTCCCAGACTATCGGCCCATTCGGCCGCCGCCGCCCAATTATCCTCTTCAACAATAGTTTCACTGCCATCATATTCGGTTCGAGCCAAAAGGTATTCAGCGCCATAGGCCGGACCAATCAGATTGTCGGGAATATATCCGGCAATGGTTGAAAGAACTAAGGTTCCATGTCTGTTTTCACGAGACGGATTTTCTATCCCATCATCTTTGGCACTGGCATCGTCATCAACAAAATCATATTGGTCAATTAGATTCAAATTATCGAATACCGAAAGACCCAATTCAAACCCGGCATCAAGAAGAGCAATCCGAATTCCCTCTCCGGTATAACCAAATTGATGAACCAATGGGATATTTGTTAGATTAAGTTGGGTGTAGGAATTTCCATACCAATTTATTACAGAGTCCGGTAAAACAGCATTCAATTTAGATGTTTTTGGCACTTCCAACTTTATGGCCGGTTCTATTTTTTCAGGTTTTCTTTTATACTTTCTCACTTCTCTTATTTCCGCGACAAAAGGTAAATTTGATAAAGTAGAAATTGAATATTTGTCTGTCCTCACTGAAACAGCGTTTAGCCATCGGGATTGCCGAACAATTTCAACACCCATATTTACCAATTGATCCAGATAATCGGCATTCACCGGGATATCATAAAAATCAAACAAATCACTATTGCCAGTACGGTTTATCCGGCGAGTAATAATCCTTGGAGAAGCTTTCTGCCTAATACTATTTATTCGGTTATTTAATGATTGATTATCAAATATCCCTTTATCTGTAAAAAACAGCCATACTTTGATTTTTTCATTGTAATCAAGTGAATACAATTTTGCTTCCAAAGTAGATCCAATTTTATTAGCTTTGGCAGGAATGACCAACGGTTTCTCTAAGGCATAACTTGAGATACCAATAACCAGACAAATAAATAATGTTGAAATTAAAACCTTTTTCATAATACCTTACTTAGGAAATCCTTTGTTCGTTGATGTTTTGGATTATCAAATATTTCATCCGGGATTCCATCCTCAATAATTTTTCCATTCTCAATAAAAATAATCCTGTCAGCTACCTCACGGGCAAATCCTATAACATGAGTAGCAATCAGCATTGTTTTACCTTTATCGGCAAGTTTGTTAATAACGTCAAGAACCTCACCAACCATCTCCGGGTCCAGCGCCGATGTTACCTCGTCAAACAACATAATCATCGGATCCATCGCCAATGCCCGGGCAATGGCTACTCGTTGTTTCTGTCCACCTGACAATTGCGCAGGGAAAGAATCAATCTTGTCCGATAAATCAACTAATCCTAAAAGCTCCATCCCTTTTTGTCGGGACTCATTAGAACTCCTTTTTCTCACAACTCGTTGGGCCAACATTATATTATCTATAACGGTTAGATGAGGAAAAAGGTTGAATTGTTGAAAGACCATTCCTACTTCAAGGCGAATTTTGTGAATGTTTTTTTGGTTCTTTTCGACTTTAATACCATCAATTATCACTTCACCTGTTTCTTGTAACTCAATAGCATTTAGACATCTTAACAATGTTGACTTGCCAGAGCCGCTTGGGCCAATGATAACTACAACCTCTCCCTTTTCTATATCAAGAGTGATTCCGTCCAGAGCGTGAGTGTCGCCAAATTTACAGACCAAATCTTTCACCTGGATGATCATGATGTTTTACTTCCAAATCCCTTGACGGCATAAAACCGTTCCAGGTATTTCACAACTCTTGAAAGAGTAAGTGTCATGACCAAATAAATTATCGCCACCATAACCCATGTCTGAAAATCGACAAAATATTGTGAATAATACTCTCGTCCGGCTCTTGTGATTTCGCGCATACCTATGATCGATACCAAAGATGAATCTTTTAACGATGCAATAAATTGATTCGCAATTGGTGGGATAACTATTCGCATCGATTGTGGGATGATAACATGCCTTAATGTCTGAAACCGGGTCATCCCAAGAGCCAGAGCCGCCTCATGCTGTCCACGAGCAATAGCGTTAATACCTGTGCGGAATATTTCAGCAAGATAAGCCGAATAACAAATTCCAACCGCAAGAACACCAGCGGTAAACCGGTCAAGATTGAGGAATTTGCCCAAGCCAAAATAGATAAAAAATATCTGGACTAAAAGCGGAATACCGCGAATAATGTTTATATATACTGAAGCAAAATTAGAGACAAATTTAATGCGTGAGATACGCATCACGCCAATAAACAACCCAAGAACCATCGCCAGTGAAAACGAGCAGATAGTTATAAGAACTGTTACAGGTATAGCCGGGATTAAATACTGTAAAATATCCCAGTGAAGAACGATCTGTTCGGCCAGCCAATCGAGCATGTTTCTCCTATAAAAAATGAAATTTACATCAGATATTATCTTAAATCAAGTTTGAAATTGATATTAGACTATACAGAGATAAGTTCTTAAATCTTTGATTGACTTTGGCCGTATTGCTGTGTATGTTTTCCTCAAGTTTAGATTAAATAATCAAACTAACTGCCCCTGTGGTGTAACGGATAACGCGTTGGCCTCCGGAGCCAGAAATTCAGGTTCGATTCCTGACAGGGGTATATTAAATCGGATGTTACATTATAAAATACAAAAGGAGTAATCATGGCTGATGGTCAATTTACCATAAGTATGGAACAGTTAAACGATTTTGAGTTTAAAGTGAAATTCGATGATGGCAAAGAGTTATTAATGGATGAACCGGAACCAATCGGAAGCGGCAATGGTCCAAATCCGGCTCGTTTGATATCTGCTTCTATCGGTTATTGCCTTTCAGCCAGCTTGTTTTTTTCTCTTCAGAAAGCAAGAGTTGATTCTAAAATTCTGAAAACGACCGTTACAACTCAGATCGGCCGGAATGATAAGGGGCGTTTGCGAATCGCTGGAAGCAAAGTCATCATTAATGCCGATTTGGATCAAGATGAATCATCGGCGAAAAAAATCAGCAAGAGCCTTGAATTGTTTGAGGATTTTTGTATTGCCACCCAGTCTATCCGTGATGGTATCGATGTTGATGTCGAAGTGATCGACCAGAACGGCAAAAAGATACACGGGTAATTTAATCGTCAGGAACGCAGGGCTCCTGACCTACTTACAACAATCAATTTATATACCGCGAATGAGGCCCAGACGATTTCGAGGATTATAAACGGAATCGCGCTGAGTGTATAGGCGTAATATACTGATAATCCGGCACCAAAAATATTGAGTAGAATATATGAGATCGAATGTTCCGTCACTTTTTTTAATAGGTTCAACGCAAAAGCCAGAAGTAGCAATATCATCCCAATTATACCGATTATCAGGCTTATATCATTCATAAAATCTCCATATATTATTTATAAAGCGGCAAGATTATACTGGCAGTATAAATCAGCAAAATGATTATTATCAAATAAATCGTTTTTAGGAATTTTTTGTCTTTCAAGTTTTTTCTGGTTTTCATGAATTCAAAGGCGGCAATGAATATACCTGGCAAAAGTATGAAATATTTTGGGATTTCAATAAAATATACATTTCTATAAAAATGTGACTGGACCAATGTCCCCAGACCTATCGCCAATGCTATCTGGATTATCGGGTGCAACAAACAGTCTTTTATAAATGTTATACTTCTTTTTATCATTTTTTATACACCAAACTATTCATTAATTAACGGAATCAGCAGGCTAATTATATTGGCCAGTATTATTACTGTGATCCAGTAGATCGGTTTCATATATTTTTTGTCTTTGTTTTCTTTTTTATGGATCATAGTCTCATAAACAAGCACTACTAAGCCAGGTAATAATATAAATATCCCCTCGACTTCGATATGATATATTTTTTTATAAACATAAGCTTGTGCAATAATCCCGATCCCAAGCGCCAGAGCGATCTGGATCTGCGGATGAGCGAATAATTCATTAATCTTGTTCCACATAGTCTAATAAGTATACCTTTTTTTTTATGAGATACTCAAGGTAAAAATATAAAATCAATTATTAAAAACTTTTCGCAGTTTACAAACACAAACCTGATGTATCGATGTTGATTCAAACTGGGATTTATTAAAATCGCCATATTTTGCCTCCAGTTCAAAACCATTATAGTGCAACAAAGCATCCAGTTCGGCCGGAAACAGCATTCTAAGATTAAGATCTTGCACAATTTCGTCTTTGTCGCCGATTTTATAATACCACTTGATATAGTTTATTTGTGTCGCTTTATCATAAACATTGCTTTCGGTTATTATAACCGGAGTGCCGTCTGATAACTCAAATTCCATAGCAGGATATCTTTTCTCCGGGTCACGAAATAGATACCTCTCCCCCGGGTTAAACCATGAAAAAACAAAACGGCCGTCCGGAGATAAATGCTCCCTGACTCTGGCGAACAAAGCTTCATGGCTTGGTCGGTCATGAATATGGGCAATTGAGTTGGCAGGCATAAATATTAAATCAAATTGTTTTTTCAAATCAAATTCACGACAGTCGGCTTCAATAAATTTTATCTTAAGGCCAGCATCTTCGGCTTTTTTTCTGGCATAGTTTAACATCGGTGCTGACATATCCAACCCGGTCACATCAAACCCGGCTTTGGCCATAGGAATAGTAACTCGTCCGGTGCCACAAGCCAATTCAAGGATAGGGCCATTTAATTCCACGGCCTTATCAATAAAAAAAGGGATATCAGTTTTATGAGAAATCGTATGATCGCTAAAGGCATCATACATAACAGGATCACTGTAGATATCATGACAATCGATTGGTTTTAGACTCATATTATCAACTCTCCTTTTAAATAGAACAAATAGAAATGTCAATTTATAATATATTATATTTTTCAGCAACAATTGTTTACCTCAGTTTTACTACTATATTTTGTACTGACATCAAATATTTAGACAAATAAATCCTTATAATAAAATGTCTAATAGACTATTAGAGCAAAATGGCTTTGCTTTTCCGTTTTTTGCTTTTTTATACATAAACCTATTTCTCCAAAATAAATATTATATGTATTTCATTTATAGGGAGAACTGGCAATCAACATTGGTTTGACGGGGAATTTGATTATATAAAATCCACGATAAATGGCAGGCCACCTCAATCCGTAGATGGCGGGCGATTTGAAGATTTATTGAACAATTACACTCTTTTTAACGTTTAATAGATGTGTGCTCATCACCTGAAAAGGTGAAGTAAGAATGAGGCTGGCGTCCGGAAGTTCCCGCTTCCCGCCAGCTTATTTTTTTTACTATGAAATCAACATGAGACAATTGGTCGTATTATGATGAGATTCAAACATTTAATAATAAACGCACCCAAAGGGGAGCGTCACCCAGTCACCCAGTCACCCAGTCACCCAGTCACCCAGTCACCCAGTCACCCAGTCACCCAGTCAGAGCTATTTATAAAAAAGTGGTACTAAAATGCTTATTATATTGGCCAGTATTATAAAAGAAATCCAGTAGACCGGTTTCATATATTTTTTATCTTTATGTTTTTTGCTATGGATCATCCCTTCATAAAATAAAATAATCAACCCGGGTAAAATAAGAATTGTTCCTTTAAGTTCAATATGGTAGATCCATGTATAAAAATAGGCCTGAGCCAAAACCCCGATACCGGTCAGAAAAGCGATATGGAATTCCGGACGGATAAAATATGTCTTAATCTTCTTCCACATAGTCTTTTAATTATAATAAAATTATTGGATAATATTCAAGGATATTTTTTCGCCTACTTTGTTCCTATAATATCAATACAGGTGGCGCAAGCAATCCCAACAGTTCTAATTCTCCTCATTATTTCATCGCCCTCGTTTTTTAGTTTTTCATATTGAGAATAATCTTGGATTTTTGCATGCTCTTCCTGCATTTCGGCGACCTCTTTTTCTACTGTTTCTCCGATCGACCGCGGGCAATCATCGCAGGTACGCTCACTCATTTCAATATTTTTCAATCTTAGGCTTTTGACCAAATTTATAATCTGCT
>JAAERC010000201.1 GCA_024230695.1 Candidatus Zixiibacteriota bacterium | reverse complement strand
ACCCGAATCTGCCATCATAAAAACAGGATTGAAACCATCACGGTCATTGGCCAGGTTATCAAACATAACTGTCGCAACCTCAGAGGTAATACCTGTCCAGATATCAATAACCTGATTGTATCTTTCACCATTAGTGATAACACCACGTTCATACTTCTTGGTAATGGCGTCAACTTTCTTTTGCCCGTCGGAAACAAGTTTCTTTTTGGCTTCCGGAATAAGCAGATCATCAATAGAGACCGTTAATCCAGCAAGTGTCGCATATTCAAATCCAAGATTTTTCAGTTTATCAAGGAAAATAACCGTCTTCGCTGACCCGACCTGACGATAACAATTTAGGACCAATTGCTCCAACTTTCCACGAGAAGCGGTTTCATTGAAGAATTCCATCTCATCCGGTAAGATCTGATTCAATATTATTCGGCCAGGAGTCGTCGCAAAAAGTTCATTATTAATTCTGACCTTAATACTGGCATGAAGATCAACAGCATCAGCAGAATGAGCAATCATCACTTCGTCTATAGAATAGAATACCATTCCCTCGCCCTTAACATTGGGGCGTAATTTGGAAAGATAATAACAACCAATTACCATATCCTGCGATGGTGTCGCCACCGGTCTGCCTGAAGATGGTAATAACAGATTGTTACTGGCAAGCATCAAAAGACGAGCCTCCAACTGAGCCTCAAATGAAAGCGGAATATGAACTGCCATCTGATCACCATCAAAGTCAGCATTAAAGGCCGCGCAAACCAAAGGATGCAACCTTATTGCCTTACCCTCAACTAATCTGGGATAAAACGCCTGAATACCGAGACGGTGAAGGGTTGGGGCACGATTCAAAAATATTGGATGATCAGTAATGATCTCTTCAAGAATATCCCAAACCTCGGGGCGTTCCCGTTCAACCAGCTTTTTGGCCGATTTTACCGTTTGGACATATCCTTTTTCTTCCAATTTCATTATGATAAATGGTTTAAACAGTTCCAGTGCCATCGTTTTGGGCAATCCGCATTCGCCGATTTTCAGCTCAGGACCAACCACAATAACCGAACGGCCTGAATAGTCAACACGTTTACCAAGTAAATTCTGACGGAATCTTCCCTGTTTACCTTTAAGAAGGTCAGACAAAGATTTCAGTGGACGTTTGGAATCACCGCGAACCGAATGGGTCCGGCGACCATTATCTAATAAAGCGTCAACTGCCTCCTGAAGCATTCTTTTTTCATTTCTTAAAATGACATCAGGAGCCTGAATATTAATAAGCTTTTTAAGTCGGTTATTTCTATTGATAACGCGACGATATAAATCGTTCAAATCTGAAGTGGCAAATCGACCACCTTCAAGCGGGACTAACGGACGAAGATCTGGCGGGATGATTGGAATTGTACTTAGAATCATCCACTCCGGACGGTTACTTGACTGACGAAATGCCTCAACAATCCTTAATCGCTTTAAGGCGTCTTTTTGTCTCTGAACCGATGTTTCCACTTTGGCCTGAGCTCTTAAATTAACCGAGATCTCATCCATATCCATTTGGGATAAAATCTCTTTAACTGCCTCAGCGCCCATTCCGGCCTTAAATTTTTTCCCGCTCTCCTCAAGCTCAATATACTCTTCCTCTGAGACAATATCTCTTTCATGATAAGAGGTGTTGCCCGGATCGATCATTATATATGATTCATAATAGAGTATCTTCTCAAGCTCTCTCACGGAACAATCCAATAAATTACCAATCCTTGATGGTAAAGATTTAACAAACCAGATATGAGTTACCGGAACGGCCAGATCAATATGACCCATCCTTTCACGGCGAACCTTTGACTGGGTAACTTCAACACCGCAACGATCACAAACAATTCCGCGAAAACGAATT
>JAAERC010000200.1 GCA_024230695.1 Candidatus Zixiibacteriota bacterium | reverse complement strand
TGGCATATCAGAGATGCCCTTCCACAAGCCATATCAATAGATAACTTTATCGATTCTCAGCGCGGTAATGAAAAAATTGCGATATGCGGAAAACTAGCAATAGTACGATCAATATTGGAAGCTGAAAAAAATAGTATTCTTTTTTTTGAAAAGCATGGAAGAGAATCAGGATTAAAATATAGCTCATTAGAAAAAACATGGTACCTACCATTTTTTCAGCTAATTACAGAAAACTGTGAAAAAAATGACCTTGAAAAAAGGTTCCAGTCGATTTCTCTAGTTATTTTTAACTACGACAGATGCTTAGAGCATTTTTTACATAATGCTTTACAAAACTATTACAGAATAACGGACATTGAAGCAGCTGAATTAATTAAGCACATAAAAATATATCACCCATATGGTAGTGTTGGCACATTACCATGGGCAGGTCAGGAGGCGCGTATGGAGTTTGGTGCCGACCCTAACGCCACACAACTTTTAGACCTTACTAATAAAATTAAAACGTTCACTGAAGGTACTGACCCCGAGTCGAGCGATATATCAGATATAAAAGATCATATACGTCAGACCAATAAATTAGTATTTGTAGGTTTTGCATTCCACAAATTAAATATGCAGCTTATAACCCCAGAAAGCTTCGAATTTGGAGAGGAAAATAAGCCAAAATGCTATGCAACCACATATGGCATATCAGAGAGCGACAAAGATGTCATAGAGGAACAAGTTAGCTCTCTCTATGGGATAGGCATAGGTGTTAAAATGGCGAGTTTAGAATGTAATTCATTCTTTACAGAGTTCTGGAGAAGTCTAGCGTTTTAATGTTCATTGGAAACATCAAGAACGCTAACAAGCGCATTAACGTGGACATTCCACTACGCTGCGCTTCGTTCCACGCCAGTTATGCAAGACGTTAGGCGCTGATAAAAGTGATGATATGAAGCAAATTTGTACAAATTGCCATTTTTTAGGAAAGCAGCACAGCCATCAGGCACATGATGAGGGCGTAGCATTCTATTTAGATGAAGAAGAGAGACAATCTATAAAAAATGATAAAAAAAACTTCATATCTGAATCTTATTCCTGTAGATGCCTTATGAGCGTATGGGATCAAAGATTTAATGATAGTGATGCTCCACTACTGGATATTATTAATAAAAAGGAAAGAAAAAATAAATGCTTCTTCTTTCCTTATAATGAGGGAACTTCATTTGAGGCCGCTAAAGAGCTGCAAAAAAGATCCCAAGAACATGAACAACTAAATAAGTCGAACAAATATACGAGAATAGGATTGTGGGTTGCATCTGGTGCATTATTGATCAATGCAATAGTTGGAGTAATCAAATTACTTAAATGCGCCTAACCAGGGCGGTCGTAGTGACCTGCTACCGCGGCGTTAAATTTAAGGTGATGTGGTGTTGTTTATCAACAGTGAAAACGATGGGTTCTCGTCGCAGGCACCACACCGCCAACGTTAGGTGTCCGTGCCGTAAGTACTGCGGCAGGAGTAGAAATCATATGAAAGAAAAATTGAGGCAATTGAGGAAAAACTTAAACTGTTTGTTGAAGATGGTGAGGATAACAATTTTAGGCCAGATATATATTCACTCTATTCAGATTTAGTGAACTCATATCCGGAAATTCCTGACGTACTGTCATCTTTAGATGAGCTACGATATTACATAAAGCAACTTACCGGCGCGGCAAATAAGGAAGAGCAACAAAAGTATTACCAATTAGCTTTGGGTAGGCTTGTAGTACTTGAAATGAAGGCCGAGCAAGCAGGTGC
>JAAERC010000199.1 GCA_024230695.1 Candidatus Zixiibacteriota bacterium | reverse complement strand
TTCGGCTGGGAACAATATTGGATGGGGCGATCTTAATGAATTACTTCCTCTTCCATATCCCGAAGGTGATATTCTGTTTCGATCTATCAATGACCCTGAGGCTCCCGAGTATATTGATGCAGTCTCCAATCAGGATTTTATCGCCACTTATACAGATACTTTTGTAGAATATTCCGGGGTCGATTATTTTACCGGAGAATCCCATAATCCACTTGGAATTGAAGTTATCCAAAATAGTTATGCTTGGGGATATGATTATGCCGAAGATTTTGTTATCTTTGATTATTCAATAATGAACATCGGAAACAAAAATCTCACGGATGTTTATATTGGCATCTACGTTGACAATAATTGCGGAGTAGCAAATACCTTTTCTTCTCCTGATGATATTTGTGGTTTTCTTAAATCGGCACCATCGCGCTATATTGAAGGACTAGTGGATACAGTTGACATTGCCTGGGCCGCCGATAATAACGGCGATCCAAATCAGGCCGGAAATTTACAGGGCATACGATCACCAACATCGGTTGTCGGTACAAAAATCCTCAGAACTCCGGCTGATTATATTAGCTTTACATTCAATTGGTGGGTGTCAAACTTTTTTGAAACACAAATCAATTGGGGACCCAGAAAGTTGCCTCCCGGACAACAACCCTTAAGAACTTTTTATGGTGCGTTGGGGACTCCATTTACCGATTCGGATAAATATTATATTATGAGTCAGAATGAATTCGATTATAATCAGGAATATACAATAAATGATCATTCTCATCTTGGCTGGTTACCTCCTCCGGCGGAGGCAGCAAGTATTGCGGGTGGCGCCGACATACGATATCTTCTGTCCAGCGGACCATATAGTTTTAAAAAGGGTGATGTTCTTCCTTTCACTTTCGCGATTATTGCCGGACAGGATTACTATTATCAGGATATTCGTATCAATCCATTTGGGTTTGTTAATTTTCGGGATCCAGCCGATTTGGCTCTAAACGCTGTCTGGGCATCATGGATTTATGATAATCCCGGGTATGATACCGATGGTGATGGCTTCAAAGGAAAATATCATATTAAGGTTTATGATTCTATTTTTGATCCCAATATTGGTGAGTGGATCTCCACCGTGGCCGAAACATTGTATTATAAAGGTGATGGAATCCCTGATTTCAGAGGGGCGACTCCACCGCCACCTCCAAAGTTTAAGTTGATCCCAAGAATTAATGAACAGAATATCGGCGAAATTGAGGTTCGCTGGAATGGCCAAATAGCTGAGACATCGCTTGACCAATTCAGCCAGAGGGCTGACTTTGAAGGTTATAGAGTATACATTTCTATATCTGACCGCGATGAAGATTATGTTCTGGTAAGTTCATATGATATAGATAACTATGATCGCTGGGAATATCATCGGGGATTTTTCCGCTGGGAACTTCGGGGACAACCTTATGATATTAGAACGCTAAAAGCTATGTATGGAGAAAGTTTTAATCCTCTGGAGTATTTTGATCACGATCATACGATATCTGTATACAATGAAACCCTTGCCGACTATGAGGGGTTCTACTTTACCCGTCATGACTGGAACCAGTCTGATTTTACAGATACTACTGAGATCCATAAAGTTTACCCGAATCAGTCATATCCATCAACTCTTGATTTAGATAGTGCCGGTATGTTTTATCCTGATGAATTAACCGCTGAAGGTGAATTAAAATATTTTGAATATCGTTATGTTCTTAAAAATCTTTTGGCTTCAGTGCCATATTTTATTTCTGTGACGACCTTTGATCATGGTTACCCAGAACGAGAACTCGCTCCTCAGGAAACTTCACCAACAATGAACACAATCAAGGAGCTCGCTCAAAACTCAGCTACTATAGTTGAGAATAATAAATTAGATGTATTTGTTTATCCCAATCCATACCGGGTTGACGCCAACTATGATGATCGCTTTGAGGGTTGGGAGTTTCCCGACCGCCCCAAAGAATATAACCGAGCCTTAAATTTTGGAAACCTGCCACATAAATGCACAATTAGAATTTTTAGTCTTGACGGTGATTTGATCAGAGAGATCGACCATGACAAAGCTCCGGGAGATCCAATGAGTTCTTATGAGAAGTGGGATATGATTAGTCGTAACACGCAATATGTTGTGGGAGGCATATATTACTACTCAGTTGAATCCAGTTATGGTAATCAAATTGGAAAATTCGTAATTATTAGATAATTACTTTCGCGGTCTGTTAATATCTTCCGGTATCATTCTTGATAATAATTTGAATCCTATCATGGCGATTATACCCAGCAGTGAAATAATCATCCAGGCGTATAAATAATTTGGCTTAAACGAATCAAGCAGAGTCAGACCGATCAAAGGACCTAATGACCAGCCAATTGTTACTGCAAAACCATAGATACCCATATATCGCCCCGTTCTGCCCTCTGGTGCCAAGTTTGCCGTTAAAGCCAGTGCCGGGGGCGAAACACAATTTTCACCTAAAGTAATTATTATTATCGCCAAAATAAATAAAATAAATGTGGCTGATAGACCTACCACAATATAGCCGCAAGAAAATATAATTGAACCCAAAGCAAGTTGAGAAGTTAATCTCATATTTTTTAGAAGATGTGTCGTGGGAAGCTGGAAAAATGCCACAATCAAACCATTGATCATAAACAATACACCCAATTCGGCTTTGCTGATTCCAATAAGATCAACTGTATATAAAGAGAATGGAGCCATTAATTGGGCAAACACAAGATATATGACAAATACAAAGATAACCAATCTAAGAATTAATTCATTCCCCTTAGTTGTGAATATATCTTTGAACCTAAATGATTTGTCATTATTGCCTCGAGTTTTTATTCCCTTTAGGTGTTTTGCGATTATCAGACTGGATATTAATGTCATACATCCGGAAATAATGAATAAAATAGAATAAGAACTTGTAGCGGCTAGTCCGCCAATTCCGGGACCTAAAGCCCAGCCCAAGTTCCCCGCAGATCTGGTGACAGCATAGGCATCAGGTCTATCTTTGAATTCAACTAAATCGGCCACACACGCTTGCGCTGCGGGTTGAAATACCGCACCAAAAATCGCATTTAATACTAAAAGCGACCCTACGATTATAAATCCGCTATTATAATATATTGCGAAAGCCGTAATAAAAAATATCACCGTACGAATAAGTTGTGCCATCACCATCAATGAGTACCGTCCAAGTCGATCGGAAACTTCACCTGCCATAGCTTGAGTAGTTGCTCTTATAATTGCTGTTACGCCAAAAAAAAGGCCAATATCT
>JAAERC010000198.1 GCA_024230695.1 Candidatus Zixiibacteriota bacterium | reverse complement strand
CTCAGTGAAATACTGGCCAAAGCAAGCATTGAACCTGAAGTGTAATCACTATCATTATCTTTATTATTCTTCACAACATTTTGGTATAATCCTTCGGCTTCTTCATACATTCCGCGTTCGTCATATTTCTGGGCCAGATAATATTCTACCTCAGGAGTTGGGGCACTATCGGCCATCGCCTTATAATAATCTATTGTGCCAATTCCGTTCAAATAGTTATTAACCGCTTCGACAAACTCGGGGCCCGGTAAATAACCAACGATGCGATCGATCTCTTTACCGTCACTGTCAAACAGCAGAATCGATGGGTACCCGCGAACCGAATTACTTTTGGCCGCGACCGTATCAACTTCAGCGTTGACTTTTGCAAAAACAACTGATTTGGATAACTCAACTGTAAGCGGATCAATAAAAGTAACCGTATCCATGACCTTGCACCAGCGGCACCAATCAGTATAAAAGTCGATTAACACCGGCTGATTTTTTTCCTTGGCAGTCGCCATAGCTTCTTCATAACCCTTTACAAAATCAATCGATGGACCAGTGGCTGTGTCACATTCTTCCTTTTCACCGCATCCAAACGATAGTAACATTACTACCACAAATGCCAGCGAAAGAAAAAACAAGTTTGATTTGTTTAACTTTTTCATTGTCTCTCCATTCTGACTTATTATAATTTTATTATTCATCTGTTTCTATATCTAAAGTATTGTCCCAGCTGTCACCCAGAATCATATTCATTACATTGACCGCGTCTTTCGCCAACTCTGAAGGAACCTGAATCTTAAACATCCCCATATTTTTCCCGCTGGGCGAAGGTAGATTTAAGCCGGCTTGCCCAAAAAAACCTGACTCCGAAAATAAAACCCCTGGAACATCGTACGATTTCAAAGTCTCAATAGCATAATCAGCCGAAGTCTTATCTTTGACACAACCGATCACCACCCAGTCTTTATTGCATTTTGGACAATTTGACAATTCATTGTCATACTCTTCATTACAATCAGGACAAAAACTCATTGTCTATATTTCCTTTAACGCCTTGATCAAAGATTCAATTTCATCTTCTGTTCTTTTTTCGGTAACGCTCAAGAGTATACAATCATCCATTTCATCATAAAATCGACCAACATCAATACCAGCCAGAATATTATTTTTGTTTATTAATTTATTTATTATCTCTTTGGCCGGAATCGGAGTCTTAATTGCCACTTCACGAATATAATCACCTTTGAAGTATGGTTCAAAGCG
>JAAERC010000197.1 GCA_024230695.1 Candidatus Zixiibacteriota bacterium | reverse complement strand
CAATGGAGCATGGGCATCTCGACAAAAACCAAATCTTTTTCTCCCAGACTCAATGTGTCACCGGTCTTGACAACATTAAAATTCCAGTCCTGATGATATTGCCCTTTAAATGATTTAAGCCCGTTTTTCGTACAATATATCGGTACATCGGGGATATTGCGCATGAGTTCCGGCAGCGCGCCGCTATGGTCGGGTTCTGCATGATTTGCGATTACATAGTCGATTTTATTGAGGTCAATTTCATCGGCGAGGTTTTCAGCAAACTCTTTCGAATAAGGTCCCCATACGGTGTCAATCAGGGCTGTCTTGTCTTCTCTGATCAGGTACGAGTTGTAAGTCGAACCGCGATGCGTCGAGTATTCATAGCCATGAAATTTTTCGAGTTCCCAGTCAATCTTGCCGACCCAGTATACGTTGTTCTTAATTTTAAAACTCATAATAATCCTCCTTTATTTTAAATTGCACCCAATAGATTATGATCTGATCATGGTAAGCATCATTTTGAATTTCTTAACAGCTTTCAGAGAATGAGGCTCATTAACCGGCAATATAATCATTTCACCCTTTTTCAAGACATACGGGTTTCCTGAAATCATAATTTCTACTTCGCCATCCAACACGCAAACCAAAGCATCAAATGGTGCGGTATGTTCACTTAATCCCTGCCCTTGATCAAAAGCAAATAATGTTACAGTACCTGTCTCTTTTTTGATTAAAGTTTTACTTACAACAGATTCAT
>JAAERC010000196.1 GCA_024230695.1 Candidatus Zixiibacteriota bacterium | reverse complement strand
TTATCGACCAGTAAAATAATCAATATCATTCAGGATATCACTGCCGCCGAAATAAATAATGCCGTCACAGAACTTAACGAAAAATATTTGAATACCGATGCCTCATTTCGAATCAGAAAAATCGCAGGTGGTTACCAAGTTTATATCACCGAAAATTATGCCGGCTATGTTGAAGAATTGTTTACCAGACGGCGAACTCAAAAATTAACCCGGGCGGCATTGGAAACATTGGCCATTATTGCCTATCGTCAGCCGGTGACTAGAGTCGATATCGAAATGATTCGCGGGGTTTCATCTGATTCGGCTGTTAGAACACTATTGGAACGTAAATTTATTACGCTTTCCGGGCGTGCCAAAACAATTGGACGACCACTTCTTTATAGTACAACCAATGAGTTTTTAAAATATTTCAGTTTGAATTCTCTTAATGATCTGCCAAAGATGGAAGAGATCGAGGAACTGTTATCGGCCAAAGAGCAGGAATCTCAACAAATTTTGGCTTTTGAAGCCGCCGAAAATTCGAAGGAAATAGTTATTCCTGATGAGGGAAATAAAATTGATGAACAGTCGATAGTTGAAAATGATGCTGAATTAGCAGAGTCGGAAAGTGATGATGTTGATGAGGCGGTTTTGAAGGAAATTGAAGAGATTGAAGAAACCAAATCATTTGAAATATCAGAAGAAGTGGAAGAATCCTCAGAGCCAGATGATTCCAAGGAATTAGACCTGCCTGATGATACCTCTGTTCAAGACTCTGACATAGAGAATCCGATAAATCGTATTGAGCATCTTCATGAAGATTTAGAAAAAGAGATTGAAGATTTAGAAGAAGATAACGAACAAGATAAAGAAACTGTTAATATTGGGGCGGCGACAGAAGATTATTAGAACGATTGAAATAATATTTACAGCTATTTTTTGGGACTAAGCCGTATTGATTAGAATAAATAAATATCTTTCTA
>JAAERC010000195.1 GCA_024230695.1 Candidatus Zixiibacteriota bacterium | reverse complement strand
TCGCCGTTGAAGGTATTACCAAAATTTCCAATGTAAACATCCATATCCCCATCATTGTCATAATCGGCCCATGAAGAACAGGTGGACCAAATATTTTTTGTCGCCAGAAATTCCTTATTAGCTCTCTTGAATGTTCCGTTTCCATTGTTATGATATAGGAAATTGACATTTTTGGCTCCTTCCCGATTACATACAAATAAATCAGGATACCCATCAGAGTCTATATCTGTCCAGGCAATACTGTATGATGAGGCGGCATCCGTTCCAATTTCTCCTTCAGTTATTCTGGTAAATTGATCGGTAGCCCCAAGATTTAAGGCAAAACAAAAACTTAGCAAAACTACAACTTTTTTCATTGCCTGACTTCCTTTGTTATTCTATTTTATTTTTCTTCAAATTAACTCTGCCAATCTCAATAGACGTTCAAACTTAAAATTGGTTTAAAATTATTTTTTATTTAATAAATGAAAAATTGCTTTCCAGTAATTATATATTTGATTAGAGTTGGAACACAAGGCTGAAGTTATACAGATTGCGTTGGCAATTTTTATCCGAAAGGTACTAAACAGATTGATTACCTGTTGGCATTTTTGAGAGTTATGTCTGTTTTAAAAGAAAAACTGGGTCCATTATAGATTCAATTTCCATATTCATCCACCAACCACAACTGAACGATATATTTCAATAATTTCAGATTTGAAATAAAATTTAACCAAATATTATTAATCAAAACAGAAAATAGTTTCGTCTCTGAAACTTGTATGACAGAAACTACGTAAATATTAAAATGATTACGACAGAAGGGTTGTATCTATAATAGTTTTAAAGGAGAAATTGTGCTTAAAAATTATCTTACAATCGCATTTAGAAATTTAATTAAAAACAAGGCTTATTCTCTAATAAATATTATGGGCCTGGCAATCGGGATGACTGCCTGTCTTCTTATTCTGCACTATGTGTATTTTGAAAATAGTTACGATAAATTTCATGATAATAATGACAGGGTCTATCGACTTCGTTATGAGCGGACCGATGAATTAGGCCAGTCGGTCAGGTTCGCGTCTTGTTGCCCGCCAGCGGCGGCTCGGATTCGCGACAATTACCCTGAGATTGAAAAAATTGGCCGGATATTCAAATATTCCGCATCGGTATCATACCTCGATATAAAATATCCTGAAGAGAGAATATTTTTCGCCGAGCCGGATATCTTTAATATTCTTTCCTTTGATTTTATTGAAGGTGATCCGTTAACAGCACTTAAGGAACCCAATAATGCCTTTATTTCGTCATCAACCGCAAAAAAATATTTTGGTGATGAATCCCCGCTTGGCAAAACTATTAGTACAAATAAAAAAACTGATTATAAAATCATTGGAATTTTCGCTGATATCCCCCAAAACTCTCATCTGAAATTTGATATTC
>JAAERC010000194.1 GCA_024230695.1 Candidatus Zixiibacteriota bacterium | reverse complement strand
TTTTTATCGAGGCGCGGGAACAATCAAATAATACGCTTCAACCTGATATCTGTCAAGTTATTATAGGGACGACCAAAGTATCATTTTGTTGAAATTAATAATCTCGTTTTTGAAATACCAAAGAAGTAATACCAATAAGGAATATAGCAAATAATAAAGTTGACCAAATCGGATAATAATTGATTTGATGATCGTTAGCGATAAACATCATAAGGCTTTCACTCATATCCTGAAATTTTGGAAGGATATGATAAAGGGTATCAAGAATATATGTAAGGATACCTTCTTCGACAAAATTGTAAACCATCTCACGAGATGCCAACAAGCCACTAACAATCTTAATTAAAAAATATGACATCAACGCAAAGGCCCCCGATCGAATAATAACCCCAAATGCGAAAATAATTGAAAAGATAATAAAGAATTCAACATATCCGGCTAATAATGACGAAAATATTCCGTTATCGAAATTATCTAATCTAAATGATAAAACTAGCCAAATAGTCACTGATACAGCTGTTAGAATTAATATAGATATCAAATAGAGCGCAGTGAATTTCATGGTTAAAAAATTAACTCTACTGATAGGTTTAGACAGAGATAATTCGATTCGTCCTTTTTTTAAAAATGCCGGTATCAGCCAGGCTGTTCCCAAGTATATAAGGAAGATCATGAATCCAATCAATTGTTCAAAGAACATCCCTGACATTCCACCAATAACACCTTTGCCGATCATTTCACTATTTAGTATATCCTGACCGCCAATCTCAATTGAGGGAATAATAGCCGCCAAAAATGCCGTAAACAGTGCCACTGCGGAATAGATATATAACATCTTTCCTGCACGGATTTCCCAGAATGAATCAATAAATATAGCTTTAAACTTATTCATTTATTGCCTCTGCCTTAGTACCCTTGATCAAATTCATGAAGCTATCCTCAAGACTGACTTTGACAGGGATTATTGAAGCAATGCCGATTTTATTATAACGCAGAAAATCAATCAACTCATTGATCTGTTCTTCTTTTTCAAATGATATCTCAAGTTTATTTTCGGTTATTAATATGGAATTAAATTTATTTTGAATATCAGTTCTGTTTTCATCGGTGAGTTCAAGACATGTGATCTTATATGTCGGTTTAATAGTTGTTAGGCCTTCGACCGGTCCGACCTTGATAAGTTGTCCATTATTAAGGATCGCTACTTTATCACAAATCGATTCTACTTCGGCAAGAAGATGTGAATTAAGAAATATTGTTTTGCCACGATCTTTCAACGATTTCAAAATATCTCGAATTTCGCGCCGTCCTATTGGATCGACACCATCGGTTGGCTCATCGAGGAAAATAATCTCCGGATCATTTAATAATGCCTGCGCCAAGCCCAAACGCT
>JAAERC010000193.1 GCA_024230695.1 Candidatus Zixiibacteriota bacterium | reverse complement strand
GTAGATGCTTTATCGCCACAGTATTTGACAGGTTCATTGATAAGTAAAAATGAGCCATTGCAAAATTTGAATCTAATCTAATTGCCTCATTAAAATATTGATATGCTTCTTTTTCATAAAATTTCCCATAATATTTCAGTCCCTGGAGATATGCTTGATATGCCTCTGGGGAGCTTGTGGTAACTTCCGCGATATCTTTATCCGGTTCAATAAAAGCGTCATCTGGTAAAGCCAGATCGCTTTTAATTTCAATTGTAAGTTTATCAATAACTGAAAAGATCGATTCATCCTGTACACCATTTATTTTTTGCGATGCCGCAACTTTGCCCGATTCAGCACTTATCAGTTGAGATGTAATTATAAACTCCGGCTCGACCTGAAGAATACTCCCAAATATGATCCATTTGGCATCAGCTTCATCAGCAATTTTTAAGGCAGTCTCTTTATCAATCTTTTTATTTTCATCGCTCCCCAGTTTTTTTAATACATCATATACTCGCTGGTTTGATAAAACGCTCAAATAATCAGATTCAGAGAGATCAGTTATGAGTAAATTGGTGGCAATTTCTCCATATTTATCAGAATCGGTCGAGTCAGCCAGATTATCAAAATACATTATGGCGAGCCTATTTTGTGCCGCAATCGCTTCAAGATCTGGTTTGATCTCAAAATCCCAGGGTTTAAATATAAGGAACAGTAATACTGCCGCAGTTAATGCAATCGTAGGAAATAAACGGGACCAGTTGCTTTTTTTCTTGTTTCCATCTTCCGATTTTGTGAAATCGCCATCAAGTTGATTGAGTATTTCCGGAAATCTTTTATCCTGTTTTATCTGACTTATACCAGCCGCATATTTCTGTGCCTTTCTTCGGCAATGTTCGCATTCAATCAAATGAATTTCAAATTCATCATTTTCTGAATCGCCTAATATTCCCAATTCCCAGGCATACAGCTTATCGCCCATATTTTTATTGATACAATCAGTCATTCCTTAGACTTCCTTTGTTCAGACATAACTCAAGCATCGATCTTGCCCTTGATAGCAATGAATACATATTGGTTTTGGTTATCTCAAGTCGCGAGCAAATTTCTTCTGTCGTATAACCCAAAAAATGAAGATTTAGTATTCTTGCATGTCTTCGATT
>JAAERC010000192.1 GCA_024230695.1 Candidatus Zixiibacteriota bacterium | reverse complement strand
GCCGATATTTATCATTGTGTATATCACTTATGATTACAACAAAAGCTCTTCTATTGAAAGTAGTGGTCATTTTCTAACAATGATGAATAAGTACGAGTCCCAGGAACTAAACAGCTACTTGGAAGATCAAAAAACCATCTTCAATGAGTGGATTGCAGATAATATTTTTGGGATGGCCATTGAATTTAATACCTTAGATGAAATTAATGGCAATTTTGAAAGTATGCTCAAACATGCGCCAGGATTTTCCTCAATCAGATTGATTGATGAAACTGGAAAAGTGGTGGCATCGGCTGGGCAAAATTATGATCGGACGATAACTCAAGGAGTTTTAAATAATCAAAATTTTGAGAGTACAAAAAGATTAATCAATAAAAACTCAGTCAATATAGAATTGGCTGAGAATCCATCTGAAAATTCAAGTAATAAGTCAAAATGGATAATGTTGTTTAGTTTCCCGTCGAAAAATAGCTCAGGAAATAATAATGGATTGTTTGTCGCAGGTCTTGACTGGCAAAAATCTGATCAAAAAGTTAACGATATGGTTACAGCCGCCATTGAAAGCGGTTATGAAAATGCGAAAGCCACGATTGTAAATTTGAACACAAATATGACCATCTGTCATTCGTCTGAAGCCAATATTGGAAACTCATTTGTCGCCGACAATAATTTTTGGTCCTGGCTTGAGAGTGACAAAACTTTCGATGAATTTAGCATTGAGGATGTTGAGAGCTATTCCATATTCTCTAAAATACATGACGGTTCAACACTTATTGAAAAAGCCAATGAGAAATTGAGTACATCGGAATTATGTTTGATATTATTTGTTCCTAAGAGTGATATTATGGCCAAATCGCAAAAGGTTTTAATGATCTCACTGATTATTGCACTTGCCGGAATTTTATCGGCCCTTTTGGTTGCATACTTCCTCGATAAAATAATCGTCAAACCGATTAAAGGATTGATAGTCGGGTTATTGAATAATGCCGAACAGGTTGGCTCATCATCTGAACAGGTTGCTTCGGCAAGCCAATCGCTTGCGGAAGGATCATCAGAAACAGCGTCATCACTTGAAGAAACATCATCATCTCTCGAGGAAATGGCCAGTATGACTCGTCAGAACGCCGACAATACGAACGAGGCCAACTCTCTTGTATTGACCGCAAACGAGGAAACCAACAAAGGTTTGAAGGCCATGGATTCTATGTCATCAGCCATGCAAGAAATTAAAAATTCATCAGACGAAACAGCCAAGATTATTAGGGTGATCGACGAAATCGCTTTCCAAACTAACCTTCTTGCGCTAAATGCGGCGGTTGAGGCGGCTCGCGCCGGTGAAGCTGGTAAGGGATTTGCAGTGGTCGCTGAAGAAGTCAGAAACCTTGCACAGCGTTCGGCCGAGGCGGCAAAGAACACAAGCTCGCTTATTGAAGATTCACAGAAAAATGCTGATGCTGGAGTAAAATCAACCGACGAATTGGTTGAGATTCTAAAGAATGTTTCTGATGGTATTCGCAAAGTTACGGATCTTATGAATGAAGTATCCTCAGCGAGTGATGAGCAGTCTAAAGGAATTGATCAAGTCAACACCGCTGTCGGTCAGATGGACCAGGTTACTCAGCAAAACGCGGCCAACGCTGAAGAATCCTCCTCCGCAAGTGAAGAACTTGCTTCACAGGGCGAAGAAATGCAAAATATCGTTGGTAAATTGAGTCGGATCATTCATGGTATCAATAGCAATAGTGATAAATTAAATCAAACTCAGACTAGTCGTAAGCATGTTACTAGAAATGAATATACTAATAGCCAGCAAAATTGGAATAAGCCCAAAAAATCAACTTCCAAACTTACGAAACCAAATGTCACGGCAAAAAATATTATCACTCTTAACGAAGAGGAAATGACTGAATTTTAAATAATCGCATTTTTTATGTGATTACCTTACAAGGCCGAGGGTCCCCTCCCCTCGGTCTTTATTATTTGTGTAATAATAGACAATATTGTTATTCTTAATTCTGCGACTAATTGAACTATCCAACGATATTCCTGCCACCATCAACAGTCACAAAATGTCCGCATATCATATCGGCTTGCTCCGATGCCAAAAAGGCAACCACTTTTGCGATATCTTCCGGTTCGACAATTCGTCCCAAGGGAGTATGGAATTTCGCGTGATCCATCACATCGACAGCACCAGGTATGGAACGCGCCGATTTGGTATTGGCCAATCCGGCTAACACACCGTTGACGACAATTCCTTTTGGACCCAACTCATAAGCTAATCCTCGGGTGACTGATTCCAAAGCCGCCTTAGCGGCTCCAACAACCCCATAACCGGGGATCACTAATTGCCCGCCATCGCTGGTAATGCTAATAATACGGCCATAATCTTTCATTAGGGGAACGGCCAGTTTGGCCATATCCAAAAGTGATCGAGCCGAAGCTGCCATCGTTATATCCCAGTATTTTGGCGTGGCTTCCATCATATTGCCCGGAACGCCAAAGGCGGCATTGGCGACAACTATCTCAAGCCGTCCCCATTCTTCTTTTATTTTATCAAAAAGTTTTTCAAGACTTGAAAGTTTTCCAATATCGGCACGAAGCGCAATCGCCTCACCACCAAGTTTTTTAATTTCCTTGACAACATCATTGGCCTCGGTCATACTACGGCGATAATTTACAATTACCTTGACACCCTGTCTCGCAAGATTTAGTGCAATAGCCTTTCCAAAACCGCGAGTTGCCCCGGTTACCAGAGCATGTTTTCCATCTAATTCAGGATACATTATTTCCCCTCAAAAAATCCAAATAGCTTTCATTTACTAATATACTTTTCCACTAAACACACTACATACATACATACGTATATATGTAATAATTATTGGCATTCAGATGATGTAATATAATAGACAACAGTTAATTACTATTTCATAATAGTATAACCGCAAACATCCTATTAATAAAGCGTCAGTCTTATTTTACAAATTATTGATAAGATTCTGAATTAATTTGACGTGGCCTTCTTCAAATCCGGCCAGATGTTCAAAAACTTTTTTGGCTTCTTCAGATTCGGAGGAGCCAGCCAATTTGATAAACAATTCTTGAGAATCTGATTCCAGTTTCAGGGCCATATTAAATATTTCAAGAGAAGTGCTTAATTTGCCAACGCTTTCAATCAGGGCCTGGTGCTTCTCGGTCATACTGGCATCTATCTCGGGTAGACCATCCTGTTTTAAAACATCGGCGGTACTGATCCATTTCTCCGAACGAACTAATGAATCATATTGTCTTTCTAATATTTGAAAATGCTTCTTCTCTTCAATGGCCAAATCTTCAAGAATTGTTTTGAAATCAGCCATATCGGCTAGTTTGATAGCTTCTATATAAAAAACATAGGCCGCGACTTCGGATTGAATACCGGTGGTAAGAGCATCTAAAATTTCAGAATTGACTGCCATATTAACTCCTGTATATATTTAAAAATGGTGTTTTTACTTTGCTAACTTCTCAATATTACAGCAGAAATCTCAAAAAATCAAGTTGATATACTACTATAACATTTTTGTTTCAAAAAATTTCCTTTTTAGCCAAGCGCAACATCCAGTGTCATCATAACCGCGAAACCAAGTATCGCGCCCATTGTTGCGGAATGAGAATGCCCGCCAGTTTGAGATTCCGGTACCAATTCTTCAATTACAACAAAAATCATTGCACCGGCGGCAAAAGCCAAGGCATAAGGCAAAATTGGTCGGGCTAGGATAACAAGCGCGGCACCCAATACACCAGCTACCGGTTCAACCACACCAGATAATTGGCCATACCAGAAACTTTTCATCCGCGAGTAATTTTCCCGCCTTAAAGGCATTGAAACAGCTGTTCCCTCCGGAAAATTCTGGATGCCGATTCCAATAGCCAGAGCAATTGCTCCGGCCAATGTGGCTGATTCCAAACCTGCCGCCGCGGCTCCAAAAGCAACACCAACAGCAAGTCCTTCAGGGATATTGTGTAGAGTGATTGCCAGAACCAAGAGAGTTGTTCTCTGCCAACTGGTTTTAACACCCTCGGCTTTACTTATATCTATTCCGGGGTGAAGATGTGGTAGAATTTTATCTATTAATCTCAAAAAGAAAGCACCCAGTAAAAATCCCGATACAGCCGGAACCCATGAAGGAATAGCTTGCCCTTCTGACATCTCAATTGCCGGCGCAAGGAGCGACCAATAGCTGGCCGCAATCATCACTCCCGCCGCAAAGCCAAGCATACCATCCAGCGTTTTGCGATGCATCTGTTTGACAGGAAAAACAAGAGCCGCTCCCAAAGCAGTCATAAACCACGTGAAAATAGTGGCCAACAGAGCTTGCATAACTGGGTGTAATTCTTTAAACCAATCAAACATATAATTTATCCAATCCTAAACTTACAATTTCACAAAAAACTGTTCAGTATGAATTTGTCCTGATTCTTTTTTAGAGTGTTTCTTAAAACCTTCTTTTTCCATTATTTCAGTCATCGCTTTTATCATCATTGGGTTTCCACATAAAAATAGATGCGTATTTTCCGGAGTTGGTTGAAATCCCCAAGCATCTTTTATAGTTCCATTGGTCCATAGCTCCTGTACAAACCCCTCATGGCCCGTCCATGGTGCAACCTCCTCATGCGCATGACTGAGTATAGGAAAGTATGTGAAATTTTCGTTAGCCGCGGCGAGAGTAATCAGCTCATCATTGTAACCCAGATCTATTGAGTGACAGGCGCCATGAATAACGGTAAATTTGCTCCTTCCACCCTTAGCAAGTTCAGAACGAATCATACTCATATACGGAGCGACACCCGTTCCTGTGGCGACTAAAATTAAATTGTATATCTCAGGGACTTCTGCTAATGTGAACATCCCTTTAAATTTCGGACCCATCCATAATTTATCTCCCGGTTTTAAATTAAGTAACCGAGGGGTCAATGCTCCCGAACGGATCAAGCCGATATAATATTCAATATACTCTTTGGCAACAGATGACGATGCAACCGAATAAGCACGCATAATAATTTTATCAGGATCAGGTGCAGTTTCCTCAGCATCAGCCAAGCTGTATCTTGAAGTAGAACCAGGTAATCCCAGAACTCCATACTGTCCGGGTTTAAAATCAGGAAGTTCCCAGCCATCAGGAATAACTCTTAGTTTAACCAAACCTTGTGACACTTCTATTCTCTGACTAACAATAGCGTTTAGCTCTTTGACTGCCATATTTATTTCAATTCCTCATGTTTCATATTATCAATAATTATTCTACCGGCGAAAAATCATCTTTACCGGCACCACACTCTGGACATTCAAAATCATCCGGTAAATCTTCAAAAGCCGTTCCTGGTTTAATTCCTTCGTCAGGTAGTCCTTCATTAGGATCATACACCCATCCACAAATATCGCATTCATATTTTTTCATAAATTTACTCCCGGATAACAGCCTTTACCAATTTTCCGCTTTGACTTCGAAGTGAGCACGCGGATGCGCACACGCTGGGCATACGGCGGGTGCTTCTTGCCCTTCATGTGTATATCCACAATTACGGCAACGCCAAACGACCTTCTTATCTTTTTCAAAAACTGTATCTGAATCGATATTATTCAAAAAGGCCAGGTACCGTTCTTCATGATGTTTTTCGGCAATAGCAATGGCATCAAATACTTTGGCAATATTCTCAAGACCTTCATCGCGGGCAATTTTAGAAAATTCGGGGTACATTATTTCCCACTCATGATGTTCACCACCGGCCGATGCCTTAAGATTTTCGGCTGTACTGCCAATTACTCCAGCGGGAAAAGAAGCCTGAATTTCGACATCACCGCCTTTGAGAAATTTGAATAATCTTTTGGCATGTTCCTTTTCCTGATTGGCCGTTTCCTCAAAAATAGCTGAAATTTGAACAAATCCTTCTTTTTTAGCTTTGCTTGCGAAATAAGTATATCGGTTTCTTGCTTGTGATTCACCTGCAAACGCGGTAAGTATATTTTTTTCGGTTTTACTTCCTTTTAGTTCGCCCATTTTACAGTTCCTCCTCAAATCTTATCAAACAATAATATTTATGCGGTACTTTTTGATGAATTATTATTATCCATCACCTTTTTAAAAACATCCCCCAAATCGGTCGACACAAATTGACCGCTTTTAAAATCATACAGTTCAATATTTCCTGTTTCGTTACTATATTTATCTTCATTATTTTTAATTAGAGACAAATCAATCTCGGCGAGAGACATCAGCGCATAGGCCTTAATATAATCATCTGGATTATTTAATGATTTTATCAGTTCATTTGTTATATCTACAAATGGCTTGGGGTTAATAGATGCCACCCTGTATACTGCCAAATAGCTTCCTCTTTCAAAAGGTTCTTCGTCAAAATAGCTTGGAAGCAATGGTGCATACTTATTTATTAACTTTGGGACATTCACCAGGATTTCTCCGATGATCTCAGGAGAATGCCAACCCAATCCACCTGATTCATCACTCATCATCCAAAATTGCTGACGAACCAAATTACGAGCTTTTTGAGTGCCGCTTTTGTCCCACATTGAAGCAACTTTTCCTATTGCTTCAATTGCTCTCCGCACCACTAATTCATCAGAATCATAAGCCAATGACAAAAGAGCTCGTTGGGGGTTTCGAGCATTTTCAGCCCAATTCTGAAATCCTTCCAAATCTCTTTGTATCAGGATTTCCTTTACTTTTAATTTTTCTTTTTTACTGCTCATAGTTCCCAAATTGTTTTACTTGCTTACACTGGTGGTGTAAATACTCGTTGACCTAATTCACGATCTATCTGAAAAAGACCTGCCTTTGAGTCAGCAAGCATTTTTAACTGTTGGATAATTCCCTTAGCTGTGGCTTCCTCTTCGACCTGTTCATTAACAAACCATTGCAAAAATATATGAGATGCATGGTCTTTTTCGGCCAGAGCAATATCAACAAGATTATTAATACGGCTGGTTACTTTTTGTTCATGTGCATAAGCAGATTCAAAAGCGTCAAGTACAGATTTCCACTCAAATTGCGGTTCATCGATCTGACATATTTTGGCCCGGCCATCGCGCTCAATGACATAATCAAACATTTTAAATGAATGAGCAATCTCTTCTTGATACTGAATTCTCATCCAGTGCGAAAAACCAGGAAGATCAATAGAATCTAAATAAGCAGCCATCGATAGGTACAGATGAGCCGAATATATCTCGAATGTTATTTGATCGTTTAGAGCCGTTTCCATTTTTTTATTAATCATAAGTCTTATCCTTTGTTTTCATACTTAAATTTAAAATGCTCCCGTTTGACTAAAAAGGAGAAAAACCGCTGGATGACCAAAAGTCTTCTTTTAATTCATCCTGCTGTTTCAATAGTGCTTGATAGTGCCCCGCTTCCCAATCAGCAAGTTTGGCATAAAAATCCTTCATTATTGAATCATCAACCGTCTCAGATTGCTCCCGATAGTAAATCATGGCATCATGTTCAAGTTGAATCCCAATAGACAATGAGGTCATTTCAAAATTAGCATCTTTTATACGCGATCTCAGTTTTTCGGAAAAAATGGGAGATGCTTCGGAAAGAAGGGTTCGGGTTCCCAATTTTAGCGCCTTATTTGGCTGACCTGTATCCACAATTGATCTATATTGATCTTTCAAAAACTGCATATGGTCGAGTTCCTCACGGGCAAGAGTCTTAAAAACTTCCTGCCCCTTTTTATCTTCGGTGCTTTTGGCGGCCATCAGATAAAAACTATGTCCATATTTTTCAGCCTTGATTGCTTTTAATAAACCATCGGCCAGTTTCTTTTTACTATTTGTCATAATATTAATTCCACCAAAGACTAATATTCCTGACCAAATTCCTCAAAATTAAAAAATGAACCGGTTTTGGTCAGATAATTGATCTCAGCTTGCACTATTGCAGTGTGCCCATCTTCAATCTCAAGAAACGGTTTGAAAAAATCGCCGTTACTATCCAACTCATCAACCATCTTGCGATAAAAGTCTGATGTTTCCTGTTCCATCACTAGTGCCTTTTTGAGCATTTCAAGTTCAGTTTCAAATTGGTTTTCAGTTAAATGATTATCCAATTGCTTGACGCCTTTTTCGATTTTCTCAAACGATGGTACGACCGTTTTCAAATCACTTGATGAGACTGTTCCGGTTTTTTTCCACTCGCCAAGTTTACACTCAAGAAAGTCGACATGGCCCTGCTCTTCATCGCCGAGAACTTTGAATACTCTTTTACCCATTTCATCTTTTATTGAGTTCAAAGAGTTTAAATAAGTATCTCTAACTTTTATTTCATATTCAATGGCCGTTTTGATTGCCTCTTCAAAAGTCATATTCACTCCCTAAAAAATTAATTTTCCTGAAAAACGTGATCGTCATAGTCAATTTCAAATTGTAATTTATGCTTTGCCTCTTCCTGAGCCAGTGCCAGGAAAGTTTCTTTCAAACCGGCATTATCAGTCGAATTGGCCAGATCACTATAGAGTTTAAACGATGCCTTCTCAGAATTCATAGCCGAAAGCATAGCATCCTGAACGTCAAAGTCGCCATCATCAAATCGATTGTCAACCATGACATCAACAATCTTTAAATTCAATATTTTCTGTTTGGAGGTCAGCAAAAGATTTCCTGCTTTTACCTGTTCCAATTTTGCTTTATGACTTTTCTCCTCTAGGGCAAACTGTTCAAAAACTTCTTTGATAGCCGGTTTAGTCATTCTGGCTGCCATTTTAGTGTAAAAATCGGCGGCTTCTTCTTCTTTGGTGATAGCAAAGTCTAGCACGGCGTCAACTGAATTAAATTTCATCTCTTTCTCCTGTTTTACCTTACTACATTTTAATCTATTGTTGGGGGATAATATCCCCCAATAGATATTATTTTTCTATGCCTTCCAGAGACCATGGAGATTACAATAAGCACGAGCTGTGATATTATCCCCATCTATTTTAAAGAAAACCTCTGGTTTATCGTCAGCCTTAAGAAACTGCCGAAACACTTTCCCGTCAAGTATTATTTCTATCCATTCGATAAAATGGTCCTCTTCCATCGGGTGATTAACGCTACCAACAGTGACTTTAACTCCACCATCGACTTTCTCAATAACCGGAACATGTTTTTCAGTTGCGGCATCAATTTCGCCTTCTTTAAGCAATCGCATGTCCAAACCGCAACAAACCAAATGCCCTTCTGCGCCGCGAACCGTATCAACAATAAGCCCACATTTATCGCATTTGTATATTTCATTTTTTTGGTAATTCATTTTGATTCTCCCTATTTTACCGGCGGAGATATTCTCCCCGCCGGATATTAAACTATTATGTAAATTATGCGTGCTCGGCCAAATATTCCGCTACCCCCTCAGCAGTCGGTTTCATGGCATCATCACCCTCTTTCCAATTGGCCGGGCAAACCTCACCATGTTTTTCTGTAAACTGCAAAGCATCAACCAGTCTTATTGCTTCATCAACATTTCGCCCCAGAGACAAATCGTTGACTACCGAATGACGGATGATACCTTCTTTGTCGATCAGGAAAAGACCGCGTAAAGCCACGCCGCCCTCAAGGAGAACATCATAGTCACGGGAAATTTCCTTGTTGAGATCGGCAACCAACGGATATTGGATATTCCCAATTCCACCATCTTTGGTATCTGTGTTTTTCCAGGCAAGGTGGGTGAAATGTGAATCTACCGAAACACCAATAACTTCCGTATTTTTTTTCTTAAATTTATCAAGTGCCTTATTAAAAGCAATGATCTCAGATGGACAGACAAAAGTGAAATCGAGCGGGTAGAAAAATAAGACTACATATTTACCACGATATGATGAGAGTTTCAACTCAGCAAATGAGTTATCCGGCATAACAGCTTGAGCGGTGAAATCCGGGGCTTCTTTGGTTACTAAATTTGACATTTTTTTGTTCCTTAATAATTATAAATTAGTTTCTTATTTGGAGTATCATCCGTAAGGATACATTCCCTTTTTAATTGTTTCTAATGTTTCTAAAATTTTATCATGCTTTTGTTCATCAATTAGCAGATAATCGAGAAGATATTCCTGAACGACCATCTTTTTGCCTTTAAGAGCCTCTTTGGCTTCATTGGCCAATTCAATCGTTTTAAGTTCAAGTTTGATATGCTTTTCAATCAGATCCCAAACTTCAGTCAATTCATCGGGATTTAATGAGATCGTTTTCGATTCCAAACTATCGGCAACCAATTCCTGCACCCGATAGTGCATCTGTGAATCGCGTTGAATGATTTCCATCACAAGACGGATAAGCGGATTATCGGTTTTGTTGATAACTTCACCGGTTGACGCAACCGATGCATTTTCAATTTTCTGCCAGCGTCGCATGTTATCTATAATTTTTTCCTGTGTTTCCTTGGTAGACATTTGCCTTACCTCATTTTTGATTATTTTATTTTGTTATTATCTTCTTCTTCTGAACATTTTGGACAGATACCAAAAAAGTTTTTATGGCACCCACTGACCTGATATCCATTTATTATTTTGGTCATTTCATCTTCGTTATTTTCATAAGGAAGGTCATCAATATCATCTATCCGGCCGCAATTTGTACAGGAAATATGATAATGACTGACAATAGTACCATCAAACCGAGCTTCAGTTCCGTTTAGTCCCAGTTTTTGAATTATCCCTTTTTGGGAAAGCAGTTCAAGATTCCTATAAATAGTACCAAGACTAATATTGGGAATTCTCTTTTTAACTATTTCATATAGAGCAGTCGCCGATGGGTGTGATTTCACCTTCCTTAGTTCCTCCAATATAACATCTCTTTGGAAAGAATTTCTATTTATTTTTGATCCTGTCATCTAATCCTCTCTATCAATAACAATTATTATTACTATTAACAGGATTATAGGAATAAAGTTCCCGTCATTTCAATATTTGTTTCTTTTTTTTGATAAAATGACCTATCTGACTGCAAGACAATAAGATAAATACCATTCTATTTTCTCATTAGAATGGTATTTTAGTATAATATGATAATTATGGAATAAGTAATTATAATTCAGCTTTAAATGATAAATTTATATTTTATTATATTATGAGGTTAAATGCCCCTCTAAAAAGAAAAGGGTAAAATCGAAAGCAGATAAGATCGGATTGCCCGATGAAACAATGATAGGGCTTTATTCAAACCTACTAAAAACCAGATTATTGGATGAGCATTTCAGAAAGTTGTATCGCCAAGGCTATCATATTTGCGGCCAAAGAATGCCCATGGATCAACTCTACTTTTGAAGGCGATAACCTGCATGTCAAAAAATATTTTAATATAGGTATGGCGGTTGTTCGTGATAATTCGTTAATTGTCCCTGTGATAAAACATTGTGAACAAAAAATCGTTATTGCAGATCGCCAAAGATATACGCGAAATGGTGAAATTGTCATCAGACCAATATTGATTTTTAGTATGTCATTTGATTATCGTGTAGTTGATGGCGGGTATGCTGTTCAGTTCCTGCGCCGGATGATTGAATTTTTAGAAGACCCGGACAGCTGGGTACTTGGAGTAGTATAAGTATTAAGGATAATAGAATTATGTCAGATAATTATAAGTTGGTTGTTATAGGGGCCGGTCCTGGCGGATATGTTGCCGCTATTAGAGCCGCCCAGCTTGGTGTAAAAACGGCAATTGTTGAAAAAGAATATATGGGCGGAGTATGTCTCAACTGGGGTTGTATTCCATCAAAAACTCTTTTGTATGTCACCGAATTAAAACGCACGATCGAAAATGCCAAACGAATCGGACTCACTGCTGATAATATCAGTATCGATCTTGATAAAATGCGAAAGCATAAAGATACTACAGTTAAACGTTTAACCGGCGGAGTGAAGCTATTGTTAGAAAAAGCCGGCGTGACGATTTTGCAGGGAACTGCATCGTTTAAAACAAAAAACGAAATTATTGTCGATGACGGCAAAAACAAAACAACAATCAATTCGGATAATTTTATTGTCAGCACCGGAGCCTCTCCAATTGAATTGCCGATGTTAAAATATGATAGTAGTAAAATCATCGGTGCCAGAGAAGCTATTGAAATTCCAAGCGTACCAAAAGAGATGCTGGTTGTTGGCGCCGGGCCGATCGGGGTTGAAATGGCAACGGTGTACCAAACACTTGGCTCCAAAGTAACTATTGTTGAGATTTTTGATAATGTTTTACCAACACTTGATGAGGAAATTTCAAAAGCTTCAGAAAAAGCGTTGAAAAAGCAGGGAATGAAATTTTTACTATCATCCAAAGTTGTTTCATCAAAGATCAATAACGACAAAGTTGAGGTCAGTATTGAAACACCAGATGGAAAAAAAGATTTCACTTTAGATATGGTATTAGTATCAGCTGGAATGAAACCGAATTCAGGAAATCTTGGTCTTGATAAAATAGGTCTAATACTTGATTCGCATGGGTTTATTGAAACTAATAATAAGATGCAATCGAATATTTCGAATATTTATGCTGTCGGCGATGTTGCCGGAGGAATATTATTGGCGCATAAGGCTTCACATGAAGGTATTGTGGCCGCCGAAACAGTTGCGGGAGGCGCGCATCAGGCCGATTGGAAAGCTGTCCCTTATGCTGTCTTCACCGATCCGGAAATCGCCGGGGTTGGAATGAGTGAAAAAGAGGCTATTAAGGCTGGTAAAAAAATCAAAATCGGCCGATTTCCATATCGTGCGGTCGGCAAGGCAATCGCAACTTTGGCTGGCGAAGGTTTCACAAAGGTCATCTCCGATGCTGATACCGATGAGATTCTGGGGATTCATATTTTTGGACCTCATGCCGGAGATATAATATTTACCGGAACGGTTTTGATGGAGATGGATGGTACAACCGAAGACCTTGGCCAGATGATGGCGGTGCATCCGACCTTATCCGAGGCAATGATGGAAGCGGCGATGGACGCGGACAAAAAGGCAATTCATATTCCTAATTAAATTAATTTATAATTGTAAAGGGCAGGTTACTTTGTTAATCTGCTCTTTTTTCTATTTATATATAACCAAAAACTCTTGTAGCCCACCTGAAGGGTGGGTAAATTGAATATGGCCTGCGCTATAAACAAACTCAACCACCCTACAGGTGGGTTACCAAATTGATACCGTTCGGATTTCATTGCCAAATACTCTGTGGAATATGACCGGAGATTTAGTCACTTATACGGGTGATATTTATAACTATGAAGATGATATGGCGGGAATATCCTCGGATAGATGTAAATATTCAAAATTACAATATAAAATAAATGGGGGGAATTTCCAAGATTATTATTTAAATGATAATGAGTTTTATACAGATAATTCCTCTCAATGGATGTATAATAAAATCGACAATAACTCGTTTGAAATTTGGGATGTTAATCCGCAATAGTATATAACTTTACCGGAAAGGAAATTATGATGCCAATATTGAAAATTACTTCATCATTAGCGGCAATTGTTTTGATAAGCATGAGTTGTGCATTTTCGCAAAAACTCGAAGTTAAAGAAGAGGTCATCAACACAAAAATACCTATTCTTACGGAAGAATCAGCGGAAAATAAGGCAATTGAATATCTTGGTTTTCAAAAAATGAAAGATTTTAAGAGGGATCGGAATTTGGAAGGCGCGACGAAAATAGATATTAATAATGATAAGACTCCTTTTCTACAAGACCAAATAAATGACTGTGACATATGGAAGGTCACATTTAAGGATATTACATTATCGCCGTACCGCGGATATCCGGACTCAGTTGATGTGCCAAGGACCTTTGATGTCTATATTGATCCAAACGATGGAACCCTTCTAAAAATTGAATCACTATATTCTGGAACAAATATTGACTTTGACCCTGAGCCATCAGGCAAATGGGCGGAGAAATGGATGGAGGGATCTCAAGAAAGGTTTTTGGGATTTGCCTCACCTGACAGCGACTATGTGAGCTTCTTTGATGTATTAAATAGTATGGGCCCAAGAAATTTTAAGCAGCTTAAGGCCCAATTAGTTATGATTCCAGGAAGCCGGGGCGCAGATCCTATCGCGGTATGGTTTGTTACATTTAGAGGAACAGATCCGATTATACCCAAGTCTCGGTATGGTAAACCCTACAATTATATATCTTATGTATATAATGCCAAGACGGGAAACACGATAGCTTGGACTATCCAACCTATAGTTGAATTTGATACATTAAAATAGTTGGGTTTCTTTGTGTGGGATTTTTGATATGTGTGGATTTTCGATTCTGGTTTTCCAATTAGGTGAAATCTTAAGGCTCCGAGTAGGTTCCATACTTTTTCTATCTATGTTTGACTACCCCAGCCCCATCCCAGAAATATAAAAATCTTTGACTGGGTGGCGCACCCCTTGGGGTACGTTTACCGTTCTATTTTCCTAACCGACACAAAATCACTACAACAACACTGTTGTTTTATTCCGCATATCTTTGTTATGATGCTAAGGATAATAAATCGCAACATTACATTTTTACCACTATGTTTATAGTCCAAAAAGTAAATAATGACAAAACGAACCCATTTCGTCGTAATAGTATGGAGGTGATAAACTTACAATGAATTTTTATTTGACGGAAACAGCAGTTGGTTCAAAAACTTTTTATATACAAAACGAAGCCATTTTCGCTGTAAGGCTGTGGAAGGCAATAGAATAAAGAGAATTTTCAACCAAACCTCGCTTCTCTCTGCCATCAGGAAACCCTACTGTTATGACTAAAATAGGGCATTTTATTTTCGTTGGCCGCCAGACAAATCTTGTCTGCCATATCTATGCGTACAATCATTGTATTAACATTTCCTTACGTATTGATTATGATAAACAGATAAGTTAATTTGAATAAGTATGATGATAATTGATTTTTTATATAAAGCCGGCTTAGAGTTTTTTGGTTTAACCATACTGGTGTTACCATATTTTCTGATTGGTGCTGTCACCGGCGCAATTTTGGAAGTATACCTTAAACCGGCAACCGCAATAAAATACTTCGGTAAAGGCATACGCTCGATCATCAATGCCAGTCTGCTCGGTGCCATTTTACCGGGATGCTCATGCGCCACTATGCCGATGGCGAGCAGTCTAAAATCAAGCGGGGCAAGATTAGGAACAGTTGGCGCTTTTATAATGGTCTCACCACTTCTCAGTCCGCATACACTTGTACTTAACTATGGCCTTCTTGGCTGGGAATTTACAATCGCTCGAATAATTGCATCATTGGCCGGAGCCATACTACTCGGTCTGATTTTTAATATACTTGAAAATAGTAATGTCAGGGGATTTTCAAATCAACCTCAATTATTACCAAATATAAAAGATTGTTGTAATACAGTTAAGGGTTGCGGTTGCTCTCCAGCGCAGAAGGATGGATTTTGGCAGGCGCTTATTAATATTATTAAAAACCTCGGTAAATATTTCCTACTTGGTATAGCTGTCGCAAGTATATTGATGACCTTGGTACCGGAGAGTTTGATTCCTAAATATATTGGAACATCGGGAATATATGCTTATGCATCGGCAGTCCTTTTTGGAATTCCATTTTATGTCTGCGAAGGTGAAGAGATACCAATAACTCTGGCTCTTCTTAAACTTGGCCTGGGACCGGGCCCATCATTTTCATTTTTACTGGGAGCAGTCGGAACCTGTATTCCGACAATGATCATGGCACAAAAAATAATCGGTAAACGCCCGACCCTGCTATATATAATAATTTGGATTCTTTTTGCGATTGTTTCAGGAGTTGCTTTTCAATTGTATATGGGAAGTTAGATTTGACTTTTCAAATCAAATTTGACTTATTTTCATTTATTTGAAATTTTTTGATTTAAGATGCCAATCTATGGCAATATGGCGAGGATTTTGCTGAAGCCAAATTGGAGATATATTAAAATAGAGGAACTTTATTTTCTGTTTTTTGTTATAATTAGAGTAAGATGAGTCGAAATAAAACTAAGATGTTGATAATTAAGAACATATCGAAAATTCTGGCTGTAGCCGTGATATTTGTCGGCTTTTTGGCCGGATCATTTGTGCCGGCAATGCAACCCTCATCCTGTTGCGGAACAGATGATAATAGCTGTTGCTGTATCTCTGATGAAGAAGCTGAGAGTAACAACCAGACTAATACCGGTTATAATAAAAGATGCGGCTGTGGTATCACTGAAAGTCCACCTCATGTTACTTCTGAATTATCCGGGCAATTATCGACAAAGACAGAAAATAAAATTGATATAACCGATTCCCAAACTCAAACACGGGAATTGTTTTATAGTTATAGATCTCAAAATTCTATTAGAATTGAATCTATTCGAAATTCGGGTCCCCCGATATATCTTGCCTCCTGTTCATTATTAATTTAAGAACCACATCATAATCAATCTGTGACAGGGGCGTTTTACGCCCATAATTTCTTCATTTAACAGGTATTTTGTTATGATTATAAATTGGTTTTATAAATTTATATTGTTTTCGTTGATATTTCTGGTATTTCAAATCGAAGCAAAAGCGCAGAAATTTTCGGGCTCTCGGATTTTAGATTCATTGATTCAAGTTGCTCTGGAAAATAATCCGGAAATATTATCCAGCAAATATTCTTTTCAAGCGGCTGAGTTTAAGGCCAAATCAGCAGGTACAATCCCTGATCCTAAATTTATGATAGCGGCGTTGAATATGCCGAGGTCATCTTTGAGTTTCGATGAAACACCGATGTCTGGAATCGCTCTTGGTGTATCTCAGACTCTCCCCTGGCCCGGTAGATCGAAGGCCCAAAAAGCGGTTGCTCAATTACTATCTAAAAAGCAACAACAGAATATTTTGCAAAATGAAAATAATATAATCAGAATGGTGAAGCATTTTTATTTTGAGTATTCATATTGGACAAAAGCCAGGCAAATACTCGATAATAATCTTGAGTTAATTGGATTTCTAATAAATATTGCGGAAACAAAATATGCCAACGGAACCAGCTCAGCTCAGGATGCACTTCGCGCTCAAACAACCGCGGCGAAACTGAAAAATAAAAGATTATCAATGACTCAGATGGCCCAGACGGCGTTATTGAATATTGGACATATAATTGATGATCCATCGGTTGTTCATAAAACTCTAATGGCAAATATTCCAGAAAATATGGATAACGCATTTCCAGTTATTGAATCAAATAATCCGCAACTTACAAAAGCAAAACTTCATACATCAATCAGTGATAAAAATTTGTATTTGGCAAAATCGGGGTACTATCCTAATTTCACCTTTGGACTTGATTATCGTATTCGTAAAGATATACCGATGGATGCTTTGCATGGTGAGGATTTTGTTACAGTTAAGGTAGGTTTTCAATTGCCTTTGTGGTTTTTTGCCAGGCAAAACAACCAAACCAAGTCGGCTCGTTTTGCTCAAAAGGCCGCCAATGAGAATTATCACGCTGTGCAAAATAATATCAATAAAAAAATATCGGCTGTAAAATTATTGATGACGAGATTAACCGAAAGTTTTGCTCAATACAATAACTCTATTATGCCGCAGGCTATGGCCGCTTATGAGGCGGCCCAAGTTGCTTATGAGGTCGGTGAGGTTGATTTTAACGCTTTGCTTATGGCACAACTTGATCTTTTTGAAATAGAATTGGAACAAATAGCACTGCTGAAAAACTACTGGCAAAAACATGCGGAGCTTGTTGAGTTAAGTGGTGGAAATATAAAGGTGATATTATGAAAACAATAATAATAGCAATAGTGATGGCCATAGCTGGATTCGCACTGGCTTTTTTAATTATTACATCAGGTAGTAGCTCCCCGGTTAGTGAATCCTCATCGGCTGTTCAGCAGTACACATGCGGTATGCACCCCGAAATAGTATCTGATGAGCCAGGCTATTGTCCATTGTGCAGTATGAAACTAACACCCAAAAAAGATGGTTCGATTTCATCGGCAGGAGGTATTCTGATTGATCCGACGACATCGCAAAACATGGGGATTGTAACATCGGAGGCTTATTTTCACAGCCTTACCAGAAAAGTAAAATCATTTGGCGAAGTAACATACAGTGAACCAAATATATATACAGTCAATCTCAAAGTAGAAGGTTGGGTCGAGAAACTTTTTGCCGACGAAACCGGTTTGGAGATATCGAAAGGTCAGCCGCTTTTTGAAATCTACTCACCGAAACTGATTGCCGCTCAGGAGGAATATCTCAACGCAAAAAGACAGGTCACAAACAATTCGTCAGGTAGTGCCAAAAATATTCTAACGGCGGCAAAGAAAAGATTATTGAATTGGGATATTTCAGAAGATCAGATAGAAAATCTTGATGAATCATCTGATATCAAACGGACAATCATTATTCGCTCGCCATCTGACGGGACAATTATCGATAAAAATATTACCAATGGTGATTTTCTCAAACCAGGAAAAGAGCTATATAAAATTGCTGATCTCTCAACGGTTTGGGTCAAGGCCTTTATCTATGAGCAGGATGTACCATATCTTTCGCATGGACAGCCAGCAAAAATCTCGATTCCGAGTATGCCGGGACAAGATTTCATCTCAAAAATTGATTATATCTCGCCTTTTCTAAACAATAAAAAGCAAATCGAAATACGGTTGGAATTGGATAACAGTAATAATCTGCTTCGTCCAAAAATGTATGCTGAAGTTTCAATTGAATCGAGCTTGGAGGGAGAACGTTTAGTTATTCCATATTCGGCTGTAATTCATTCTGGAACCAAAAAGATCATATATGTAACAGAGAATAAGAATTCGTTTATCCCAAAGGAAATCTCAACGGGAGTTATTGGCGATAATGATTTAATCGAGGTCATTTCAGGATTAGACGAAGGTGATTTGGTTGTAACCTCTGGTCAGTTTATGCTCGACAGCGAATCCCGACTTAATGAGGCACTAACTGATGGTGCAGATGTGGGACATGATCATGGAGCAGAAGCTGAAACCAAATCAGAACCAGATGAATTTGATCCTGATGAACTTGTCGCCACTGGTGGACATGATATTTATACCTGCCCTATGCCTGTGCATTTTGATCAATTGCAATATGGAGAGGGTGATTGTTCCGAGTGTGGTATGAAATTGGTTCCGCTTGGAGAGACTAATAACAAAAAAGTTTATGTTTGTCCGATGTCGGAATGTGAGACAGTCAGAGACAATAAGAAGGAACAGTGCCCGGTCTGTAATATGAACCTGGTCAGATACCAAACCGAGGATCTGGAGGAAGCCGATGCTGAATAAAATAATCGAATATTCGGTTAAGCATCGCTGGCTGGTTTTATCTATTACCGCGATGTTGCTGTTGGCCGGTATTTATGCGTCGGAAAATATAGCGGTTGACGCTATTCCTGATTTATCGGATGTTCAGATAATTATTCAAACGGAATATTCCGGACAACCGCCACAGGTTGTTGAGGATCAGGTCACCTATCCATTATCAACCGCAATGCTGGCGGTGCCGATGGCAAAAAATGTAAGGGGTTTTTCATATTTTGGTTTATCGTTTGTTTATATAATCTTTGAAGACGGCACTGATATTTACTGGGCTCGTAGCAGAGTGTTGGAATATTTATCCCAAATGAGCAGTCGTTTACCCGATGGTGTTACCCCTCAATTGGGTCCGGATGCTACCGGAGTCGGTTGGGTGTACCAGTACGCCTTGGTCGACACAACCAATCAGCATAATCTAGCCGAACTTCGTTCCCTTCAGGATTGGTTTTTGAAATACGAATTGTCATCGGTCGAAGGAGTCGCCGAAGTCGCCTCGGTCGGTGGATATGTCAAACAGTATCAGATAGAAGTCGATCCTCGCAAGCTCGAACATTATGGTGTTCCATTAAGTCATCTTATTATGGCAATCAAAAAATCTACCGGCGCAGTCGGCGGAAAACTTCTGGAACTGGGCGAAACCGAATTTATGATTCGTAATCTCGCCTATTTTGGTGATCTCGATGATATTCGGTCAGTACCGATTCATACCCCAAAAGACTCGCCACCGGTATTGTTATCATCGGTTGCCAATGTTCAGTATGGTCCGGAGATCAGGCGCGGTCTTTCCGAGCTCAACGGAGAAGGCGAAACGGTCGGCGGTATTATTGTTATCCGTTGGGGTGATAATGCTCGCAAAGTAATAAACCGGGTTAAACAAAAAATTGAAGAACTAAAGCCGGGACTTCCTGATGGTGTTTCAATTGTCCCTGTGTATGATCGATCTGGGTTGATTAACCGTGCCACTGAAAATCTTATAAATACCCTTGGCAAAGAAATACTGGTTGTTTTTCTGATAACTATGTTGTTCTTACTTCATGTCCGTTCAACAATAGTCGCGGTCGTGACCTTGCCGATGGGTGTATTACTTTCAGTCATAACAATGCACTTTTTCGGAATAAATGCCAATATCATGTCGTTAGGAGGTATTGCTATTGCCATTGGCGTGATGGTCGATGCCTCGGTGGTGATGGTGGAAAATACTCATAAACATCTGGAGCGAGATGTTGGCAGGAAAAAACATACTCAAATTGTAATTGATGCGGCCAAGGAGGTTGGACCAGCGCTCTTTTTCTCACTTTTGATAATTACTGTCTCGTTTCTGCCGGTTTTGGTTCTCGAAGGACAATCTGGGCGGCTTTTTAAACCGCTGGCTTATACGAAAACATTTGCGATGACGGCGGCGGCCTTTTTATCGATCACTCTTATTCCCGCTTTAACAGCCTTTTTAATAAAAGGGAAAATCCGCCCTGAGAGCAAAAATCCAATTTCCCAAATTAGTATCAGTTTGTACCGTCCAATAATCAATTTTGCTTTGAAATATAAAACTCTGGTGATTGTACTTACGATTGTTTTTATGGGCGCTACCTTTTTTCCTTTATCACAAATCGGCAGTGAATTTATGCCTCCTTTATATGAAGGCGACTTGTTGTACATGCCGACTACTCTTCCCGGGATCTCAGTTACTAAAGCAAAAGAACTGCTTCAACAGACCGATAAGATCATTGCTTCATTTCCAGAAGTAGAGCGAGTTTTCGGTAAGGTCGGACGGGCGGAAACTGCCACCGATCCCGCGCCATTAACGATGCTTGAGACGACAATCATGCTCAAGCCTGCTGATCAGTGGCGTCCCGGATTAACTCCTGAGATGCTAATTGATTCGCTTGATCGGGCGATCCAATTTCCCGGCTTGACCAATGCCTGGACGATGCCAATCAAAACCCGAATAGACATGCTTGCGACTGGAATAAAAACTCCGGTAGGAATCAAAGTGATGGGACCCAATTTGGATAGCCTTAACGCTATTGCCCAACGGATCGAATTAGCGGTGAAACCATTAACCGGAACAAGATCGGCCTATGCCGAAAGAGTAACCGGGGGAAATTATCTTGATATTGAAATCGACCGATTTCGGGCCTCGGCTTACGGTCTTAAAACCGGTGATGTGCAAAATATAATTAAGACTGCAATTGGCGGAATGAATATCGCCGAAAATATTGAAGGTCTGGAACGTTATCCGATCAATGTCAGGTATCCTAGAGAATTAAGAGATAACCCGGAGGAACTAAAACGAGTCCTTATCCCGACACCTAACGGCGGGTCAGTACCATTAGGTCAAATTGCGGAAATTGAATTCTCCAAAGGTGCGGTGATGATTAAATCAGAAAATGCTCGTCCGACCGCATGGGTCTTTGTTGATATCAGAGGAATTGATGTTGGCAGTTATGTCGAGTTGGCACGTCAGGCGGTTGAATCATCGGTCGATCTTCCAACTGGATACTCTTTGGTCTGGTCGGGGCAGTATGAAAATATGAGAGCAGTCGCTGAGAAGTTAAATATCATTATTCCACTTACTTTGTTTGTTATATTTCTACTGCTCTATATGCATTTCAAAAATATTACCAGTACATTGATAGTGATTTTATCATTGCCATTTGCGCTGGTTGGCGGTGTTTGGTTGTTTTACATCTTTGGATTTAATGCCTCTGTTGCCGTTTATATCGGTTTTATTGCGCTGGCTGGTCTGGCGGCTGAGACCGGGGTGGTGATGCTGGTTTATCTCGAAGAAGCATTTAATCGTTTTAAAAATGAAAACCGACTTAATTCCAGTAATGATCTAAAAACTGCCGTAATTGAAGGAGCTGTCGAGCGAGTTCGGCCAAAACTGATGACAGTGATGACCACAATTATCGCACTTTTGCCAATCATGCTGGGGCATGGAACCGGTTCGGAAGTGATGCAACGAATTGCGGCGCCGATGATCGGTGGTTTGATCTCATCGACCATTTTAACGCTTATTATTGTGCCGGTGTTGTTTTATTTGGTCAAATTGAAATCGATTCCAAATCATATTAAAAGTTAGGTAAAATAAAACCGAAATACGGAATTTGAAATAATTTTGGTCGGACATTATTTCCCCACAGCAAACTGTGGGCTACCCGGCTTCCGGCCAACAGTCCAGAAAAGTTGAAAAAACAATTAGACGAGATCAGTAATCTGAATAGATAATTACAAACAAATAGAGCCATACAATAATATGGCTCTATTATAAATCAACCGTTCTTATCAAATAAGCTTATTAACCGATAAGGTCTTTGATTTTTTTTAGCAGTTCGTCTTTATCGACTGGTTTTTCAAAATAGGCCGCCGGTGGATCGACTTGTTTGCGGTTTTCAATAAATTTTTTGAATTGAGGGTCAATGCCAGTAATCATTATTACCGGGATCTTGTTCGTTTTTTCGGAATCGTGAAGCTTACGGTACATTTTAACGCCGGACTCTTTATCCATTGTTATATCCAAAGTAATAAGATCGGGTAATTCCGATTCGGCTTTTTCAAAACCGTCAAAACCATCGCGCGCCGTAATTGTGGAATATCCATTATCTTCAAAAAGAGTTGAAAACCAATCCACAATATCCGGTTCATCGTCAACAACTAAAATTTTCTTTTTATCTGCCATACTCATTTGTCTCCCAACAGTGGTTCAGAATTTTCATCATTCCCCTCAATATCGGGTCTTTTTCTTAGTAATTCAACAACAAAATGACAACCCTTGCCTTCTTCTGACTGGACATCGATACATCCACCATGCGCCTGAGCAATTTTATTGGCAATAAATAGACCTAATCCGGTTCCGCCGGCTCCTTTTGATGAGAAAAACAGAGAAAATGCTTTCTCGCGCGTCTCCTGATCCATTCCGATACCATTATCTTCAATTTCAAAAACAACCTTATCGGAATTTCCATGCAATCTTACAACCAGCGTATGGTCGGATTTATTTGTATCTATTCGGCAAGCATCGATTGAGTTTTCAATTAGATTTAGCAACATAGAGCGAATTGCCTGCTTATCAGCCTCAAAATCACCAACATCACCGTCAAGTTCATAGGTAAAATCGATATCCTGACTCTCGGCCCGCTCTTTCATTATCTTACAAACATCCTCAACCATTTCAAATGTGGAGATCTCTTCCCAGTTTGGTTCACGGTCCTTGGCATAATATAGAATATCCATCACCATCGAACGAATTCGCCGAACATTACGCAGAGCGATCTCCCAGCCTTTATCAATCCGTTCACGATTATCTTTTTTTAGCCCGGTATTAACCAGATATATCCCACCATCGAGGCCATTAAGGAGATTTTTTATGCCATGAGCGATTGAACCAATAAGTAATCCGACCGAGCTTAGTTTATCCTGCAATTTTCTGAGTTGAGTAATATCGGTACTCATCTCGATCACTTTTTCGATCTCGCCATCGGCATTACGCAGTGGTGCGGTATGGACCAAAACATTTATTGGTTCACCTGACATCGAAGTTACAACTTCCTCATGATTACGAGCTTCACCATCTTGAAATGTTTGCCTAACAGTACATGGTTCACATTCCTTATTGCGATGCTTGTAGAGTTTATAACATTTTTCACCAAAACCGACTCCAAATGTTTCACGATTGAGTCTATTGGCATCAATAATATTTAATGATTCGTCCTGAATAGAAATAAAACAGGGCGACTCCTCAAAAAGCTGTTGATAACGGGCCTGACTGTCCTTGATCTGCTTTTGAAGCTGTTTGATTTCAGTCACATCGGTTGACATCTCGACGACCTGGGTGACATTGCCGTCATCATCGAAAATCGGAGTAGTATAAACCAGAACATTTACTTTACGGCCATCTTTGGTAGTGACTATTTCATCACTTCGATGCTTCTGGCCGTCACGAAAGGTGCGATCGACAGGACAATCCTCACATTTTTCGGGACGATGTTTGTATATCTGATAACAGTATTTGCCTTTATGATCTCCAAAGTTTCTTCTAAAAGCATCATTGGATTCAATCACCTTAAAATCCCGATCTTGCACGGTCAGATATCCGGGAATGGCATCAAATACCTTATCAGAGAATCGTCGCCTGTGATGTTCCATCGATTACACCTCTATCTACAAAATAAACTATTTTGTCTTATCTTTGGCAAGTTCCAGAATCTTACGGATATTAATCACAATTGATTCTTCATCAATCGGTTTATCCATATATCCTTCTGGCGGTCTAACGTCACGTTCATAAATTAGCTTACGCAATTCCGGTTTACCAGTCATAATGCAGACCGGAATATTTGCCAGCTCATCATCACCTCTGAGAATCTCAAATACTTCAATTCCGGATTTACCCGGCATAGTAATATCGAGCGTCATCATATCAGGTTTTTCCTTGCGGGCCATTTCCAGAGCCTGGTTGCCGTCAAATGCCTTAACAACTTCGGCGCCGTTATCCTCAAGGACAGTCGATACAAAAGTAACAAAATCCGGTTCATCATCGGCGACAAGAATTTTGTAACCTTTCAAGCTGACATCTTCGGTTGCAGTCGGAGTTGATTCGGTCGGAGTTGTTTCTACTTCATCAGGTTTTTCAATAACCAAAGCGTTTGATACCAGATTTACAAGTTGAGTAACTTTCATGTCTAATTTATAATGTTTAATTAAATCTGTCAACCCATCGACGCAATTATGACATGATGTTACAACTACCTTAGCACCGGTCGCTTTAAGCTGGTCGGCCTTAACCTTTGCCGATTTTAATCTGCGTGGTGTATATTCTGACATTGACATAGCACCACCGCCGCCTGTACAACAATAATTCTCGGCGCGATTAGGGTACATTTCCTGAAAATCTTCGCTCACTAATTTTAATAATTCGCGCGGCTCTTCGGTCAGACCACAGCTACGAGCATTGTTACATGAATCATGAAAAGTCATTTTTTCAGGGTTCTTGGATTTATCAACTTTGATCTTACCTTCTTTAATATAGTTGATCATTGTTATAACAGAGCTCTCCATGGTAAAGTTGACATCGCGTTTGGCCCAGTTTGGTCCTTCGCAACGAGTTGAACGATAACCATGACCGCACTCTGATATTACAAGCTTTTTGCCTTTTAGCTCATCAACTTTTTCAAATAAACGACGAGCAACACCTCCGCCAAGATCATCATCGCCGGAAAAAAGTCCAAAGTTGGTCATGTCCCAATCTTCGGCAGGCATCGTCCAATTTTCACCGGCGGCGTTAAATATCATTGCGGCATCAGAGATAGTTCGCGGGTCATATTTAACTTCCCGAGGATTTATCGAGTAAACAACATCGGCTTCGACAGTATCAATCGGAATACCGGGACTTTTGGGATCTTCCATCTGCATTTCTTCGGAAAGCCATTCAAGAGTATCGACATAATCCTCTTTTAGCACTCCCATCTGATTGCCGATTTCCCATTGATCCTTAGAAACAACCGAAACGCCTTCAGGCATAACGCCGACGGAAACTAATAAACCACGAGCCATTCTGTTAAAGGTCGCCAAATCAACACCCATCGGGCAGTTGATAGTACAGCGACGACAATTTGTACATTTCCCAAACACTGTATCTTTTAGATCCTCAAGATCCTCGTCGGTATATAAACTTTTGGCATGAACCCACCACGGAAATATCCGGCCGGTCCAGTCATAGTGACGTTTAAAAATCGATCTTATCTTATCGGCTTTGTATGCCGGTGCATAAGTCGGATCACCGGGGTTTGCCAAAACATAGTGACATGAGTCGGTACAATTTCCGCAATGAACACAGGCCACTAATGAACCGACTATTTGCCGGTTTAACTTTTTGCCCAGTCTATCAATTACTTTCTGGGCTTTATGTGATCTTTCTTTTGACATTTTATTCTCCAAAAATTTGTCATTCTAAATGTAATAAATTATAGAAATCTCTTTATTGGAAAGACACCTCGTCTTCCCAGTGATTTGCCCAGATAATATCTAGTAAATGGATAGTACAGATAATGAGATATTTTCGAAAATGGAACATAGACCAAAAAGAATGAACCCATAACAAAGAAAGTCATCAGTTTCCATTCGCCATCGGCAATATTATTGGCTGCCGCCAAATATCCGAACAAAAACCAACTTGTTAACAGCCAGAGTGAGAAATGATCATCTGGAGAACTAATGGCTCTGATATATTTACTTCCAATACGACGGATAATTCTTAATACGCCAACAACAAAACCGGCCCCAATAATTATTTTAAAGGCGAGTGCGAGTTGAGCAGGAAGCGGGGTGTCTTTGAAGAAAAACGAGATCGAAAACATCAGGATAATTGCCGCTGTAACGGCCAGATGAAAAATAACAAATTGAAAATACAAAAATAATTTTGTCCGTGTTGATTCCATCGCCCAAGGCATACCAACATTTCCCCAAGAGTATATAAATCCTTTACGAGGATTAGTATCACCCATCCCGGTTGGCGCCTGTCGTTCCTGCCCGGCAACAAATCTGGTCAACCAGTATAATCTAATAAAATATACGACCATCATAACAGCCAAAGCAATGTCATGAAGCGGTCCTCTAACAAATTCTAAATCAAACATAGGTAGCTCCCTTTAATTATTTCAATGATGAAAATTTCTTTTCAAATTCAATATATTCACGCCTATCATTTAAACAGACTACAACATCATCCAATTTGGCTTCTCCTGATAAGTACTCTTTTATTGTGGTCAGAGTGATCTCAGCACTCTGATCTAAAGGAACGCCATAAAATCCGGCACCCATTGGTGGAAAAGCAATTGCTTTGATTCCCTTTTCTTCCGCTCGTTTCAATGAATTTATAATTGTTGTTTTGAGTTTTTCCGGAAGGTCTTCCTCCTGAAATTTGGGACCATTGGCATGAACAATATATTTTGCTTTCATCTCACCAGCCGCAGAAATTACCACTTCGGTCATTTTAATCTTACCAATTTCGTTGAGTTCTTTTTGAATTGTCGGGCCTCCTCTAACCGCTATGGCCGTTCCAAATCCAGAACCAAGGGCCAAATCCTCGGTGGCGTAATATACAAACGATTCGATATCAAAATCGGTGATATCACCCTTTAATAATCTCAGATTGCAGTTTTTCACTTTGATACTATCTGCCATTACACAGCTCCTTTACTATTATTAGCACTAATTTCCTATTTGGGAACTCCTCTGATGCACTCTTTTAATTGCTCAACATCAAAAGGTTTGCGAATCCATCCAAAAACCTCTTTATCGCAGTAATCTTTGATCTTTTTAGATTTGGATGTTAATATGATCCGCACTACCGGTATTCGAATGTCATTAAATAAGTTATTACAAATATACCCAGTTCGTTTCTTACCGATAGAACAATCGATGATTATATAGTCTGGGCGGTACTCCTGAATTGCAATTGCGGCCGAATATTCATCTTCAGAGAAGTGAATTCTAAACATTCCGGAGTCATCGAGACTTTCGAGATCTTTTACTATCTGCGTATTATCACTTAGAATCAGAATATTTATTTTCTGTCCATTAACAACTTTAAAATATTCACAACTGGGACATTCGGTGTCGCACATCAGATTCAAACATCCCAACCCTCCTGGGATATCTTTTAATTCATAGCAACGACTAGCCCGTGATCGAAATGTGATACAATCCTTACATTCTGATTTTATAGGTCCATCTGCCGCCAAATATTCCCAGCAATATTGATATGGCACAGCCAAATGATTATTGTTCTCAGTATTCAAATTTACAGAAGAAGAACCATTAAAGACGCCGATTTCCGAAATAGGAATTCGAAAATGTCCGCCCAAGGTTCTATTAGATTTTATTTTCCCGGCCTTAACCCATTTAAGAACAGTATCAGGTGAGACAGATAATAGCTTTGCTGCTTGACTGGTAGTTAAAAATTCCTTATTTGCCAATTTATCATCCATTTCTGTCAATTCTGCTTTTTCTGACTTTTCTGAGTTTCATATTAATAATAATTCGACAACTTGTCAATAGTTCTTTACAACTTTTTGAAATAATATATGTATTCGACTGAATGGCATATTGTTACACAATGAGATTGTTATCATTTTCACAACTTGCCAAGAAAGCATAAATCTCAGTTTTTTACTAAAATGGTATTATTCTGGTTAACATTTGCCAATACGATATATATCTGTAAGGCTTGAAATATCAAAAACGATATTGTTTTTGAAAATTAATATTGGAAAACTTCTTGACCAAACCGTAATAAATTATCTATAATATCAATATGGATAAAATGTATCTATATTGTAGTGACATAGTGCATTCTTGAAATGAAATAAATATGGAATCTTTTAAACATAGCCAATAACTATCAAAATAATTTCCAAAAAAGGAACAAACATAAATTAAGGAGAGGACATGAAAAGAATTAACCTCGTAATGCTAATCACTGCTTTGCTACTTTTTGGTTTTGTTGTAACCAATGCCAGCAGAACAGTTCCAACATCGATGTCCAAGGAATCGGCGGCCTGCGTTACATGCCATGAGGCCGATATGCCGGGGCTAGTCAAAGAATGGCGACATAGTCAACATTTTGCGGCAGATGTTGGTTGTTACGAATGTCATGCGGCTGATAAGGACGACGCCGATGCTGTTGAACATGACGATTACTTAATC
>JAAERC010000191.1 GCA_024230695.1 Candidatus Zixiibacteriota bacterium | reverse complement strand
TGACCACCTTGGCACGCCCCAAAAAATGACGGCGGTAAATGGAGCTGTGGTTTGGTCAGCAAAGTACAATGCTTTTGGCAAAGCTGTGGTTGATCCGGGTTCTGGTGTTGAGAATAATCTCAGGTTCCCGGGCCAGTATTACGATGCTGAGACAGGACTGTATTATAATTTTCATAGATATTATGACGCACAAATTGGACGTTATTTAAGAGTTGACCCTATCGGACTAAATGGGGGAATTAATTTTTACAATTATTCTGAAAACGACCCTGCTAATTCTTATGATCCATCTGGTCTCAATATGATTGACTCATACGAATACTTTAGAGACGGTAAAAAACCACAGGGGTTCCCTCCAGACTGGAAACCAATGGACAATTACATTCCCGACCCGAACTCACCTATGGGTAAATGCTTAAATAAAGTTTATTCTGAAATGAAAAAAGCTATGGGTGTAACAACTGCCGTTCAAGGTGCATGTTTTCTCAAAGGAGCCGTAGTTTGTTCAATTGTTGGAACATGTAGTGAAGGAGTCGCATTTGGAGGATGTATGTCCTTTGTAATGAAACGATGTGGCATTGTAGCTAATGTGCCAAGAATCCCAATTATAGCAAGTTGGCTCAAAAAAAGAGCAAAGTGCTTGGAATTGCCAGGATCATATATAAAAAAGAATTAATTAGTTTTTCTGAAATGGGAACATCCAAATGTTAATTTTATTCTCAGTAGTGCTTCAGATTGTTGGCTTATTATTTTTATTTATGGATAAAGAGAATAAGCAAAATCGAATCATTGGTACGATTGCATTAATGGGAGGATTCTTGCTAATGAGTATTTTGGTTGTTATCTAACGCTAAAGCACAGGTACCGGCAAAAACGGTTATTTTTACCTATGATAATGCAGGCAACCTGAAAACATGGAATGACGGCAGTGCTTCGGGCTCGTTCACCTACGATGATATGAACCGGAAGCTGACCGACACAGATAACTTGGAAGACCGCCTGGAAAGAGTGGAAGACGGTACCGGCACTATCATTGCCCGATACGGGTATGACCCCTTTGGACGCAGGATCTGGAAAGAAGTCACCGGCACCAAGACCTACTTTATGTATGCCGATGAAGGCCTGGTTGGTGAATACGACTCTGCCGGAACCGAACTGAAGACCTATGGCTGGAAACCAGGGAGCACCTGGGGTACAGATCCTTTGTTCATGAAGATCGGATCAGAGTACTATTTTTACCACAATGACCATCTGGGCACACCCCAGAAAATGACGGCTGTGAACGGCCTTGTGGTCTGGGCTGCGAAGTATAGTTCGTTTGGTAAGGCTGAGGTCGATCCGGGTTCTGGTGTTGAGAATAATCTAAGGTTCCCGGGACAGTATTTTGATGGGGAGATTGGGCTACATTACAATTGGCATCGGTATTATGATCCAATACTTGGAAGATACATAAAAATCGATCCAATTGGATTTAAAGGCGGGGATATTAGTTTATACATTTATTCTCGTAACAATCCGATGTTTCTAATAGATCCGTTGGGATTAAAGAGTGAAAAATGTTCTGATTGTCCAGGTGGAGAATGGACTTCATTCTCAAATTTTGCAATTTCCGCTTTCTGGGGCGGTGGAGGTACAATGTCTCATACAACCTATACCTGTAAATCAAATGGTTTGAAATGTACTGCTACATCAGTTTGCTTTGGAGGTGGTGTAATAGGTGCAGCCGGTCTTGGCGTTGATGCTGGAGGTTATCCAGGGTTTACAAGGGGGGTTACTGATACTTATAATAAATCCGATTTTAAAAAATTTAGTTCGGGAGTTTATGTTACTGCAGGTCCAGTATCACAACAACACACTGGTAGTTCCAGTAATATTGGATTATCAAAAAGTTGGGGATTAGGGGTCGCTTATATTACTTGTACAAATTTTTCAATAATTTGTAATAATTAGCAAGGGCATCGTATGGATAATTTTATATATTACATAACATTCCTTTTGATAATCGTGATTTGGATTTTATCAGCTAAATATTTTATACCCTATCTGGAAAAATATAATTTTAAAATTTCTAAGAGAAATTGGTATTGGTTATCATTTTTATTATTATTTGTTGTGTTGGCATTATGTTATACTTATTTTCAAACAGACGGGACTTTTATTTGGTGACACTATACATAATTTAATTATCTACTGAGTGTTACTGCCCAAATTCTGGTAGTACCTTTTGCCAAATTACAGATCATAAGATTTCAACCGTTTTGGGGCCTTTTCCCAAATACATATGGTCTTTTGGAGAGGATTATACGGTGTCACTCCGAAAAATTAGGTAATATCCGTAATCATTGACAAATTTATCATCAAAGATTAAATCACCATTCTGATATTTAAACTCATTTTCAAGGAATTAAATCACGTTGAAAATCAAAATATAGATGTTGTTGAATGGAGAAATTAAAAAATTTGCTAAAAATATTGTTTTCAATTATTGCTACGCTTTTTAAAAATCACTCTGCCCTCGCTATGGAAAATATTTGGAATTATTAATGAAAATGAATTATTAATAAAGTTTGATCCTGAACGTGAAAAGATTATTTCATATCGACTGATAGATGGATCGACAGGCTGTTACCGAATCAAATAGTCCAAAAATTTTCCCATGGTCTAAATATATAAAACTTCAGAAACCTCCTCATCATTAATCAGGTCAGTATTGCGCCATCCAAGAT
>JAAERC010000190.1 GCA_024230695.1 Candidatus Zixiibacteriota bacterium | reverse complement strand
CAACCAGCCGGTGCCAGATGAGCCCATACAACCCATGACAGTATGATTCATCGTATCAGGAAGATCACCATCCCAACTCCAGGTATATATGCCGTTTATAGTATTCCAGATTCCGCCGCCCATCTCAAATCCATTCGTGCGGACAATCGAGGGTTCCATCGTTCCGCCGGCATCTACCCATGTTACAGAGGATATCATTCCAGTACCGTATATTCGAAGAGGCATACTATATGCACACCATTCGATATTGTCATTATTTGCCATCTGAAGCTGTATCGCGATATCTTCTTCGCACTGATAGAAAAAACTGCCAAAACCGGGATGATAAAACTCAAACTCCTCGTCAATCAGAAGATTAAATTCGATTCCCGAAGCCGTTCCGAATAAACAAAATAGCATAGTTGTGACTATAATTGTTTTTTTCAAACTTTTCCACATCACAAGTTTTTTCACAATCAAATTGCGGTTGACCTTTTCTGTATAGTTATACGTATCTTATCTATTGTTCGGTCAATTATATATTTGTCTGAACCTTAGAAAGTCAGATGATGCCTTGAACTGGCGAAATAATACATTCTATTGAAGTAAACTTAAAAGCATTATAATACCATTGGTGCGGGACCGCCTTTGTAGATAAAGTTAATCAAATACACAATATCGAGAATGTCAATCGACTGGTCACCATTAACATTGGCAACATGAGGTGGGATCGCATCAGGGCCATCTTTATAGACATAATTAATAATCTGAACAATATCCAGAATATCTATATTGTCATCGCTGTTGGTATCACCATAAGTTCCCTGAAAATAAACAGCCCCTGATTTTGGGATGGGATTATATTCTAATCCATTGGTATTGTTTTTGAACAACGGATAGGTGGTACCGATATTTTTTGTATAGATCGTGGTTGATAGATCATCGGCTCCTGATGTGATTGTAAAATAAGTCTTCAACAAAAGACCATTCCCCGGTTCCAATGAATTACCATTGCTCATTAGTTCAAATTTTAGGAAACCACTTCCAATTGAGCCGCCACTTTGTAGAAATCCCTCGGTGCGGCATCCCAAAGTTGAGCATGAATCATATCTTAATTTTATACCGCCGGAATAAGCCACAGGAATTACGATTTTATTTAAGGGGATAGTATTATTAGTAAAAATCGGGATCTCGATCACCTCGCCAACCTCGCCAAAAACAGTTCCCGCCGATATAGTATCGGCCAAAACAATCATATATTCTGGTCTGATAGCTGAATAGGATTCTCCATCAGATTCAATTTCAACAGTTAGATCATAAATACCGGGTGATTCATATGTATGTTGCACCGTTGGATAATCTCCAATAATTGTATGATCATCGCCAAAATCCCAGATCCAGTTATCAACTTCATAATCTGTTTCACCGGATATATTAACATCCAGTGGAGCGAACCCAAAAGTTACATCGGATGATGGCCAGACCCATCGCGGTTCAATATTATAAATATAATACTCCTCTATTATCCCACAGCCTTCCCATGAACAATAGAGATCATCAATAGCGAACCAGGCATTTGCATTTCCGCCCCACCCGTAGTTCATATGATAATAATTTATACCGCCTGTTTCACGATAGCCGTCACAAACAATCGAATGGATCTTAATTCTATAATGCAGTGGTCGTCCGGCGCCGATTTCTTCTTTTATATCATTATACCAGTCAGTTCCGTTTGTATAATTTCTTCGATCTCGTCTTTGAATATTTGGCTGATATTTAAAATATTGCGAATAGACCGAAATTCCATCATAGGTAAATGAAGCCGAACCGCAAACACCATAATCCATTCTAAAAGCAACTCCAATTTCATAGCTGAGTTCAGCCATATTTTCTGGAGTATTGTCATATATATAAGGATCCGATAAATCAGCCGACAATATTTCCGGGCTGGTTGATGTATCGCATGAATTATCACCACCCCAATAATAGGTGTATTCGCCAATCCCCTGGACCGGCCATTGCCAATAATATAATATTTGAGCGGCGGCAGTAGCTACACAACCAACAACCGTTTGCTGATCGCCATATCCGAGCGGACAATACATATTATATGGGGAACCCTGATGCCAGGCAGTTGTAAGAAGTGGACCAACAGATTCCCAACGTTCTACAAGTGCCCCGTTCTTTAACAATGAAACAAACTTCTCCTGATCAACAGAATATCTGTCCCATAAATCTCTCTGTTTTTGTCCCGGCAAACCTTCGCCTCTGGTAGCCAAAACAGCGTCAAGATCTCCATAAACCTCAATAAAACTAATCATTCGACTGTATAATACATCACTTATAAGTGCTCGCATTCCCTGATCCGGGTTTTCATTAAGAGCAGATCGATCAGAATAAGTCATAATCGGCGGCATTTCCTTTAATATCGGTACAACAACAAAACCGTCTGGGGATAAATTATAAATACGGCCGAGCATTAAATCACCATCTTCAATATTATCAATACTGATAATTTTAGAGTTATCAATTCCTCTAAAGTTTTGATCGATACTGGCATTTAACAATAGCCAGTTTTGACAAACATTATCCATTTCAGCAATTGTGGCCTGTTCGGCCAGCGAAATAGAAGGATAAAAGAACAATAGTGTCAAAGTCAGTAAACTAAATATAATTCTTGAGATGATTGATTTTTTTACAGACAAGTACATTTCTATATCCCTCCAGGATTTAGATGATAATAAGGCAACAACTATCTTGTCTTTTAATATTGATACTATTTGAAAAATCTTGCAAACAATCACCCAAAAAAAGTAATTATTATGCGGGTTTTTTAGTTAGTTATCGGGGCGGGACCGCCTTTATAGATGAAGTTTATCAAAAAAACAATATCGAGAATATCAATCGATTGATCACCATTGACATTGGCAACATGCGGAGGAATCGCGTCATGGCCATCTTTATAAACGATATTAATTATATAAACAACGTCAAGAATATTAATTAATCTATCACTATTTGCATCGCCAAAAATTGGCGGATATGCAACAAACCCATCTTTAGCTTTGGGATTATATTCTAAGTAATAATCACTATGTTTAAACAAAGGATATACCAAACCTATATTGTCAATAGATATAGTTGCCGTTTGATTTTCTGTACCGGATATTATTGTAAAGTAGGTTTTTAATAGTAAACCTGTGCCTGGTTCCAAATCTGATACACCATTGGTTAATTCAAACTTCAAAAGTCCGGAACCAAGAGAATTAACATCTAATTCAAATTCATCAGTTCGACAACCCAATATTGAACATGAGTCATAATGCAACCGAAGATCGCCAGAATATTTTAGCGGAATAATGATTTTGTTTAGGGGAATTGTATTGTTTCCCAAAATAGTGATCTCGATTGGATCACCAACTTCTCCAAAAGTATTACTTACCGAAAGAGTATCGGCTGTTACCTTAATATACTCTGATCTAGTATTTGAACGAATAATTCCATCTTCTTCAAATGAAATAGTAACGTCAAACATGCCATTTATTTGGTAAGTATGCTGAGTCACAGGAACATCAGTTGTATCACTATTACCATCGCCAAAATCCCAAATCCATAAGTCGGATTCAATCTCGGTTTCGGCATCAAGGTCAACTTGCATTGGAACTTCTCCAAAAGTATCCTCAGAAATCGGCTGAGCCCAAAGCGGTTTTATATTAAAAACATATCGTTCAATTATATAATCGCATCCCTCCCAATTACAATATAGATCATCAATAGCATACCAGGTATTCAATGATTCGCGCGCACCATAATTCATATGGTAAAATTTTATTCCACCTAATTCACGATAACCATCACATACCATTGAATGCTGACTAATATAATATTGTATTGGTTGTCCAACATCAATTTCTTCTTTAATAGTATAATACCAGTCATCGGAGCTGGCATATGAAATACGAGCTCGATCATCTATTTTGCTAATGTATTTAAAAGTATTTGGATATACTACTGGATGTTTTCCCCAGACCATATATGCTCCCGAGCCACAAATACCGTAAACTGATGTAAACGAGGCGGCGGCTTCAAATGCAATTTCGGCCATATTTTCAGGGGTGTCGTCATAAATGTATGGATCCGAAAAATCGGCATAGATAACTTCACCATCAGAGTTTGGAGTGCAACAATCATCACCAATCCAATTATAAGATATATTACCAATTCCGTTTTTCGGCCATTGCCAATAATATAATATTTGAGCAACGGCAATACCAACACAACCAACAACACATTGGTCGTTATAACAGCCAAGCGGGCAATACATATTATATGGAGCTCTTTGATGCCAGGCGGTGGAAAGTAATGGTCCAACAGATTCAGTCCGTTCATTCAGCAAACCGCTTTTTAATTCAATGATAAATTCTTTTTGATTAACGGAATATTTATTCCATAAATCTCTCTGTTGTTGCCCCGGTAGATTTACTCCTCTCGTGGCTAATACAGCGTCAATATCTCCATAGGCCGCTATAAAGTTATTCATTCTACTAAAAAGAAATTCGCCTAAAAGTGACAGCATTCCTTTCTCTTGTTTTGGACCAAGAGAATATTTATCAGAATAGGCCATCACCGGTGGCAATTCTTTTAAAACCGGAACTACTATAAAGCCATTGGGTGATAGATTATAAATACGCCCTAACAATAAATCCCCATTCTCAATATTATCAATATTTACAACTACCTGATTATTGGTATTTCGCCAGCTTTGATTGATATATGTATTTAACAATAACCAGTTTTGGCAGACATTATCCATTTCAGCAATTGTTGCTCGTTCGGCAAATGATATATTAGGAAAAAATAGCAATAATATCAGAGTAATCGTACTCAGAAATAATGTCAAATTATATGATTTGATAATTGGTTGACACATATCCTTATTCCTTTTGGACTAAGCTATTAAAATAAGAAAAATTTCCTTTATCTAATATAGATATTATCTTAAAAATCTTGCAAGGAATTTTACATAAACGTATTTGTTATATGGATTATTAGTCAGTTATCGGGGCGGGACCGCCTTTATAGATATAGTTTATCAAATAAACAATATCAAGAATATCAATCGATTCATCACCATTAACATTGGCAACATGCGGAGGAATTGCATCAGGGCCATCTTTATAGACATAATTAATAATCTGAACAATATCCAGAATATCAATATTGTCATCGCTGTTGGTATCACCATAAGTACCTCTAAAATATACAATTCCCGCTTTTGGAGCAGGATTATATTCTAATCCATTGGTATTGTTTTTGAACAACGGATATAAGGAACCGATTTTTTTTGTATAAATGGTGGTTGTTTGATTATTTTCTCCTGACAGTATAGTAAAATATGTTTTCAATATAGGGCCGCTTCCCGGTTCCAAAACTGTAAGATCGCCCGTTAGCTCAAATGAGAGAAAACCACTTCCAATCGAGCCGCCACTTTGTAGAAATCCCTCGGTGCGGCATCCCAAAGTTGAGCATGAATCATATGCCAGTCTTATATCTCCTGAATATGTTACCGGAATCACAATTTTATCTAATGGAATAGTATTATTAGTAAAAATCGGAATTTCAATGACATCACCAATTTCTCCAAAAACAGTT
>JAAERC010000189.1 GCA_024230695.1 Candidatus Zixiibacteriota bacterium | reverse complement strand
TAAAGAGATATATTCTAATAAAAAGGCAAGAATAGTAATTTATAATATGCTTTATCCCGGTGCTGTGCTGAGAGTCTTTGATTCACAATATATTGTGGAAAATGCTCTTGTTGGACCAATTGTTGCCGGAATTGATCCGGTAACAGGAGAGATCGCACTATCATCGGACTTAAATGAGGATGAGGGGTAATAAATGAAAGCAGAATACATAAATCCATTCATACAATCAGTTTTGGAAACATTCCAGAGTATGTTGGATTGTGAAGTTTCACATGGTAAACCGTTTCCAGCCAAGGACGATGGTCACTCAAAACATCTGATTGCAATTATTGGCCTTTCAGGTACAGCTCAAGGCAATATAGCTGTAAAGTTTCCGCCGAAAACAGCGATGGCCCTGGTTAGTGATTTGGTTGGAGATGATTTTACGGAAGTGGATGCATCGGTTATTGATGGTGTCGGTGAGTTGGTAAATATTATTGCCGGCAATGCCAAAGCAAAATTCCAGGGGCATAAAATTTCAATATCCCTGCCAACCGTTTTAAGGGGAGGTATTCATAAACTTACCGCCCCAACTATTTCGTATATTTCAATTCCTTTTGAGAGCAACAGAGGAAATTTTGAGATTCTTGTAAGTTTCAGACCCACCGTGGAAGGAAAAGAGGAGGTTGCGCATGAAAGTGCTAATTGTGGATGATTCGCAAATAATGCGGAAAATCATCACTGGTGTATTAAAGAAATTGAAAGTTAATGATACCATTGAGGCAGTTAATGGCCAGGAGGCTGTTACCAAAGCTGGTGAAAATGATGATATTGGATTGATTTTGATGGATTGGAATATGCCAGTGATGAACGGTCTTGATGCCGTTAAAAAGATCCGCGGAACGGGAAGTAAAGTACCGATTGTTATGTGTACAACTGAGGCAGAGAAGGAACGCGTTCTTGAAGCTGTTAAGGCTGGTACAAATGATTATTTGGTTAAGCCGTTTAATCCTAAAGATATTCAAAACAAGCTCGGAAAGTTTTTAGCCGCTTGTACATCTTAGATTAAGGATAATGGGTCAATATGGGATTTCAACAATGTCAAAGTTTTGAAGCGAGTCAGGAACTGACTGACTCGACTTATAATAAAATAAGACAAGTTGTTTATGATAAGAGCGGGATTGCTTTGAGCGAAAATAAGCAGGCTCTGGTCCGCGCCAGAGTTGCCAAGCGAATGCGTAAGCTCAACATTGTAACATATGATGAGTATATCAATTACGTTCTTGGCGAAACCACAGGTGTTGAGTTGGAATATATGCTTGATGCAATATCAACCAATACAACACATTTTTATCGCGAAGATTCTCATTTCGGTATGATGCGTACAATTATCAGGGATTGGATCAAAGATGAGGGTATGTCAAAGTTTAGAATATGGTGTGCGGCCAGCTCAACTGGTGAAGAACCATATACATTGGCTATTGAAACGCTGGAATCAATTGGACAAAACAGTGTTAACGCCAAGATATTAGCCACTGATATTGCTCCGTCTGTGCTTAAAACGGCAATGGCGGGGACTTATACAGAAGAGAAAGTGGTTTCCATTCCAGAGAATCTAAGAAATCATTATTTTCAGAAAACAAAAAGTGGTGATGAATTTATCTATACGGCCAAACCGGCCTTAAAAAATCTGCTTTTGTTTCGCCAAATGAATCTTTCAGTGATGCCTTATCCAATAAAAACTCATGTAGATATGATTTTTTGCAGGAATGTAATGATTTATTTTGATCGTTCTCTTCGCGCCAGATTGGTTAATGAGTTTAGAAAAATATTAAAACCGGGCGGTTATCTGTTTGTTGGCCACGCTGAATCAATTACTGCCTATTCGCAGGGATTCAAGTGTATTAAACCGTCTGTTTATAAAAGGGTATGAAATAATGTCGTTCAAAGTATTGGGCATATCAGAAATTCAAGTCTCAAAAACGCCAGGTGATATATTGATTACATATTCACTTGGTTCGTGTATTGGACTTACAGCATATGATCCGGTGACCAAAGTCGGAGGGATGGTGCATTATATGTTACCTCTTTCAAAGATCGCTCCAGAAAAGGCCAAGGCAAAACCAGGGATGTTTGCTGATACCGGCGTACCATTTTTACTAAAGAAAATACTGGAACTCGGCGGCGTAAAAGACAGGCTGATCGTTAAGGCGGCCGGCGGGTCCGAACTTATGGATCAAAATAAGGTTTTTAATATTGGTGAAAGAAATTATCTTGTTCTGAGAAAACTGTTATGGAAAAATAATATTCTTATAAAAGCTGAAGATGTAGGCGGTAACTTCTCGCGAACTCTGAAACTTGAAATTGATACCGGATATACCTCTATTAAAACAAGGGAAGGGGAAAGTGAGTTATGAGTATAGAAGATAAAATTATTGAGAAAATATCATCTTTTCCAACTCTTCCAACGATGGCAAGCAAACTTATGGGACTTATTAACAATGCGGAAGTATCAGCATCTGAAATCGGCCGTGTGGTCCAGTATGATCCGGCCTTAACCGCAAACTTATTAAAAGCGGCCAATTCTGCATACCTTGGTCAATCATGTTCAGTTGATTCTCTCTCGGAAGCATTTTTCCGGTTGGGAACAAAATGGGTTTATCAGATGTCGGTATCATCACTGATATATTCTAATCTTAATAAACCTGTATCTGGATATGAACTATCGGGCGAAGATCTCTGGAAACATTCAGTGGCGGTTGGACAGATGTCAGATATCCTTTGCCAGACTCTCAAGATTAAGGATACTGGAGTTGTCTTCACTGCCGGATTGCTTCATGATATAGGCAAAATGATTTTGGGTGAATTTGTGTCAGAATCTTTTGATGATATACAGGAGATTGTGATAAATGAAAAAATCCCATTTGAAGAAGCAGAAAAACGGGTAATTGGATTGGATCACGCTGAGGTCGGTGGAATGACTGCTGAGAAATGGAATTTTCCTCAGACGATAGTAGATACTATTAGATGGCACCATCAACCCGAGAATGCGGAAATGCCATCAGAAACAATTGACATCGTTCATGTTGCCGATGCCACCTGTATGATCCAGGGATTTGGTATTGGCAGCGATGATATACAATATAGGTTAAATAATGATTCAGTTGATAGATTATGTATTTCCAGCAAAATTTTGGAACAGGCAACAAGTGAACTGGTAACAGTGCTGGAAGATATAGATATGATGATAGCATCTGAAAAACCCGCCATCGAAGCGGCTGGAAGGTTGTGATATTATGGCATATAATATTTTAGTAGTTGATGACTCAAAAACAATAAGGTCAATTATTGTCAAAATTCTGAAGCTAACCAAGCTTGAGATAGGTGAGATTTATCAGGCCGAGAACGGCAAAGAAGGACTTGAGTGCCTTAAGGATAATTGGATCGATCTTATTCTCTCTGATTTGAATATGCCAGTCATGAGCGGTCATGAAATGGTAGCCGCTATGGCCAAAGATGGCCTTTTGAAAGATATCCCAGTGGTCGTTATTTCAACAGATGGAAGTGTGAAAAGAATTGAGGAGTTAAAAGAAAAAGGGATTCGGGAGTATATCAGAAAGCCTTTCACTCCCGAGTCGCTCAGCGAAGTAATTGACAGAGTTTTGGGAGTAAATCATGAGTAATAAAAAAATAATGGATGTTATCAATGAAACTGTATCCGGTGTTCTCGAACAAACAGCTTTTATGTTCCCGGAACCTGCTGATATGGCTTCCGGGGTTCCTTTTGAAGATTTTGAGTATGTTATGGTGAAATTGAACTATTCCGGAGATAAAGTCGGCAATGTAAAAATGATGCTTCCTGTTGATTTTTGCGCCGAGCTGTCAGCCAATCTTTTGGGTGAGGATATTGGCGATGTTGATCCAGAAGAAAATAATTTTGATTCGGCCAAAGAACTTCTAAATATAGTTTCCGGTCAGCTGTTGGTTGATTTATATGGGGATGAAGCGCTTTTTAGTTTAACCGATCTTGAAGTAACAAAACTCGAAAATGAAGACTTTTTCAAAATGATTGAAGGTACTGAGTATCATTGTTGTATGGTAGATGATTATCCAGTAATAACGATTTTTACATTACAGGAACAGACTGATGAGTGTAAGAGTATTAGTAGTTGACGATTCGGCAATTGTTAGAAAAATATTTACATCAGAATTATCCCGTGATCCTGAAATTGAGGTTGTGGGAACAGCTCCCGATCCGTATATCGCCAGAGATAAGATCGTAAGTCTTAAACCGGATGTTATTACACTTGATGTAGAAATGCCGAGGATGGATGGTATTACTTTCCTTCGTCGTCTGATGAGTCATTATCCTATTGCTACTATTGTCGTTTCATCATTGACCGCCAAAGGCGGCGAGTTGGCTATGGAAGCATTGGATGCGGGCGCCGTTGATGTGATGTGTAAGCCGGGTGAGTCATATACTGTTACCGATATGTCGATTGAATTGGCCGAGAAAATAAAAGCCGCCGCTCTGGTGAAATTAAAGAAGTCGGTTGATAGTAAGAAAAATAGTGTCGTTAAATCAAAAAAACTTGCAATGAGCAAAACCACCAATAAGGTAATTGCGATTGGTTCTTCTACCGGTGGTACTCAGGCACTTAATGTCGTTTTATCTATGTTGCCCCGAGCGACTAATGGAGTTGTTATCGTTCAACATATGCCGGAGAATTTTACTCGCGCGTTTGCCAATCGGCTGAATGATAATAGCGAACTTGAGATTAAAGAAGCCGAGGATGGCGATTCTGTTATTCCGGGCAAGGCCTTAATAGCACCCGGGAGCAGTCATATGTTTCTTAAGCGTTCCGGTGCCAACTATTATGTTAGCGTTCGCAAAGGTCCGCTAGTAAATCGTCACCGACCGTCGGTTGAAGTCCTGTTTAAATCTGTGGCAAAATATGCCGGCGCCAATGCAATTGGTGTGATGCTCACCGGAATGGGTGCTGATGGCGCTCAAGGAATGTTAGAGATGAAAAATAGCGGTGCTTATAATATTGCTCAGGATGAAAAGTCATGTGTTGTTTTTGGTATGCCAAAAGAAGCAATAAAAGTTGGAGCTGTTGATAAAGTGGAATCATTAGAAAAAATCCCTAGTTTAATTGTAAAACAATTATTAGCTACCAAAGTTGTCGCGCCTGTGGCATAAAATATATCAATTAGTTTTTTAACCGATATTATTACTTATAATAAAACATTCTAATTTACAGTAACTATCCTTAGATTTTGTACACAAAAAAAGGGCAGTATCAAACACTGCCCTTTTAAAGAATAGAATATTATCTTTTTCTTTTATGAAGATAACAGTACTTTGATGGTGCTGTCGCTGTACGTTTGCACCTTTTACCTTCTTTGGTTTTTCCGGCGCAACGGACTTTTTTGGCGACTTTCTTTTTCGCCACTTTTTTCTTTGCTACCTTCTTTTTTGCTTTTGGCATCCACATCCTCCTTCATAGGTTGTACCATGTTACGATTATATATCGTTGTTTGGTTCTTTACCTTGTGACATTGTATTAGTAGATAGCACTTTCAACAAATCGATGTCAATAAAAAACTTTTGCGTATTTAAGATAAATATTAATAAAGACGATCCTGATAAATCATCCTTATTAATAAAGTTAGATAATGAAAACTTTAATTTGAAAATTAAACTGGCCTATATTACAAATTGAATTTACAAAGATTCTCTGGTTATTAATTTGCAGACAAAAATTTCATAAAAACTAAATTAAACATTATTGGACAATTATCGTCTTGTATAATATACAGATGTTATTTATATTGATATATAACGGAGGGTATAAAATGTTTAGAAGTATTCTTATTTCATTACTTTTAGTAGTATCAATGACTGCTATATTTTGTTCCAGAAATCCAAGTTCATATGTAAGTGGTGATGAAGTGACATTACCCTATGGACAGACTGCCACATTTGGCCCCGATAAGATTAAAATAAAATTTAATTCAGTAATAACTGAGAGTCGTTGTCCTGACAACCCAATAATTTGTTGTTTTTGGCAAGGTATGGCGGCGATACAAATCTCTTTAATAACTCAAGAAAATGATACGGTTAACATCGTAACCAGTATCGAAGGATTAACAAAATATCCCGAAATGGATAGTTATCCGGCCGTCGATACTCTTGGTCTGTCTATAGAATTATTACAACTTGATCCATATCCAACAACAACCGTAATGTCTCCTCATTCCGAATACAAAGCCTTACTAAGAGTAAAACCTTCTACATCTGTTAGTGGCGTTGATGGGCGGGTGTTGATCATTGGCAGTCCTGCCAATAACCTTTTACGTGATAGTTATACTGTTGACAGCGCTAAAATTGAAGACGACTTGTTATCCTTGACGGTGGGGTATAGTGGCGGTTGTAATACACATTATTTTTATGCCTATGTGGATGGGTCTATAATGAAATCAAATCCACCACAGATCAATATGTATTTACATCATTTTGGCAACAATGATGCCTGTGACGCTTATCTTCATAAGAATCTCACGTTTGATTTAATACCACTTGCGGAATATTATAGACATTATAAGCCGGGTGGCGAATTTATTATAAATATTTATGAATATCTGGCCGGTACTCCGCAAATAAAATATAGTTTACCATATTATATAGAGTATCCGCCTGATTAATTATATAGTATTTATTCTTTTTTAATCTATCAGCACTGGTTCCATTCAAATAGAATAAATGGATTAGTTAGGCAATTTTACTCTCTTGACAATTTCTCATAACTTGTTATATTAAATTAACTTGAGAAAGATCTAATTTAATAAGAGCACATATGTCAGTTTGAAGGGATTCTTGATACTATTAATGTATCTTGGTTCGTTTATGATTGTATGTGTTTATCAAAATTTGGCTATGAAAAAACAAAATAACTAACTTCACAAGGGAGTTACTATGAAAAAACTTCTAATTACTTTTTGCCTGTCAATTTTGTTGGCTGTATATTTGCCCTCCGGAAAAGCCGATGCTCAGAGTGTGGTGTTAAGTGCACCATCAATTGGACAACAGCTTGTTGTTAATGTATCGGGAAGCGTAACGTTTTCTTATATTTATACCGGCCCTAATCCATTGGGAGTGTTTGAAATTCAAATTGACGATGATGCCGATTTTAGTAGTCCGGTGGTTTGGGTTCCAAATGGTCAATTAACAAGCTATTCAGAAGGTGGACTGGAAGTCAAAATCACCTATTATTGGAGAGTTCGGGCCAGTTATTTCTTATCAGGATATTGGTATTTTGGGCCATGGACATCCGCTTACAATTTTTCCATTGTTATCCCCAGGCTTCTTTCACCCTCCGATGGTGCCACCAACCAGTTGCAGCCATTGTTATTGGATTGGATAGCGATTGCAAGTCCAAAAATAATGAATTCCGGGCATCAGATTTATGTTGATAATAATTCCAATTTCTCAAGCCCTGAGATCAATACAACAACCCGAAATAGTTCTTATTCAGCCTCCGGGTTATCCCACAATACCAAATACTATTGGAAAGTAAGGTATTATTTTGAGCCGGTATTCCCACCGGGGCCAACCGTTTATTATAACTGGAGCGTAACCAGTAATTTCACAACTGGTTGTGATCCCGCATCAATCCCTGTTCTTTCATCTCCGGCCAATGGTTCCACAGATATGGCTCAACCGATTAGTTTGACCTGGGTGGTGGTTACCAATGCTGATAATTATAATATCCAAATATCAAAAAACTCAGGTTTTAGCCCTACAATTGTAAGCGCCCTTACCGCTTCGACTAATTATGAAGCCTCTGGCTTAGAAGCAGGGACGACCTATTACTGGAGAGTCGGTGCTCATGAATGTGCTTGGGGAAGTTACTCTCCATATCGTAGCTTTACAACCGCCTGTCCTTTACCAGCGCCACCGGGCTTAACATCGCCGTCAGATGGTGCCACTGGATTAGGTATGCCGTTTTTACTTGATTGGAACGATGTTGCTAATGCTGATATGTATCGTGTGGTTGTTGATAATAATGATAATTTCTCCAGCCCGGAAATTGATGAATCTCCTTCATCTTCGGAATATAACGTTTCATCAGGTTTAGAGCCGGGCGTTACATATTATTGGCGAATCATGGCGCATAGTGATTGCGGTTATAGCGTTTGGAGTGCATCGCGTAGCTTAACAACAGAATGTTCAATTCCAGCAGTACCTTCTCTTGAATTGCCACCTAATGGCGTTACCGATTTGTCCTCGCCGATTGTACTTGATTGGGCAGATGTTTCAGGCGCAACCAAATATCATATTCAAATTGATGATAGCCCCGGTTTTGGAAGTTTGATAGTAAGTGCCGACAATATTCCAGTATCAAGTAGTACGGTGAATGGTCTCGATGATGCCACCCAGTACTATTGGCGGATTAGGGCTGGTAACCTGTGTGGCTGGAGCGACTGGAGTGATATTCGAAACTTCACAACCAATTGCCCACTGGTGAGAGCGCCTATGCAATATGCCCCGGATGACAATGAAATAAATATTGATGTCCGTGAAAAGGTTTCTCTTACCTGGGATTACCCACCCGGTAACATTGACTTTCATGTTCAGGTAGCGACCAGCGACGCATTTTCTAGTTTAATTGCCGAACATATTCATACCTCATCTGGATATACTATTCAATACCCACTTCAGGCAGGAACTTGGTACTTTTGGCGAGTGAGAACCAATAATGCCTGTGGTTCTGGAGATTGGAGTAATGTCAGAAAATTCCAACCGAACTGCCCAGCTGTCGGGATAGCGAACTTGGAGTCACCATCAAACGGTGCCATCAATATTACCCAGCCGATTGAACTTAATTGGGAAGATGTCGCCGAGGCGACAAGATATGATGTTCAGGTTGATGATGATATTGGTTTTGGATCACTTGAAGTTAATGATGAAAATATTGCTGTCTCGGAATTTACACTTCCAAATTTAATAGAAGGAATAAACTACAATTGGAGAATTCGGGTTCATAACGGATGCCAATGGGGAGATTGGAGCACGGTTTGGAATTTTGTTGCCGGTGAGCAGACCGATGTTAATATTATTTCACTTGATGAAATCCCTGAAGATTTCACTCTCAAACAAAATTACCCTAATCCATTTAATCCGGCGACAACTCTCGAATTTGCACTTCCGAGGGCATCATATGTTACATTGGATATTCATAATATCCTTGGTGAAAAAGTTGAGACTTTGATTGCGCGACCGATGTCGGCGGGAAGTTATTCAGTGACCTGGAACGCATCAAGTGTACCATCTGGAATTTATTTCTATCAGATTACCGCCGGACAATTTACTGAGACTAAGAAGATGACTTTAGTAAAATAGAGTAAATTGGTGTCGGGTGCGGCGACCCGACATCACTTTGTGTACGGCAGATGCCGCGTCTTAAATGTGCCGTCAGGAATCCTTTCCTGACGGAATAGTAATTATAATGTACCTGGTTGATCTCCAGATCGACCGGGTTTTTATTTATATGACAGTACAATGTCAGTATTTTGCACAGTTTAACAAATCAAAACATAAATCGGATGCCCAACGCCATTTATCATATTGACAAATTTTCATAAAGTATTATATTTCATTTACTTACAATGATATAAATTTTCTGGGAGAAATTTATGAAAAAATATCTAATGATTCTAAGCTTTGTTACACTGTTGGTCTGCGATATTGCGGTCGGCCAGCATTATACTGACTGGACCGGATTTGAATATCTACCGGGACGATATGATTCCAAGGATCGTATTGTTTTTTACGAACTTCAGAAAGATTACACCATTGATCTGACTGAATACTTTGATGCTGACAAATGTGAAAATCTTCCGGATTGTTGTGAGCTTCAGTGTGGACCCTATTGGAGTTTAGCATATAATCATGAACGGCGAGCCGTTTGGGATTTCTTTACCTACGAACTTGGCGGGATATTAACTGTAAAAAAGGGATATCGTTGGGATGGGGCCTCGCGGCCATGTAAAAATTATGATGACAATTATTGTCCCGACGAATATCATAATTTCCGATCATCATGCATTCATGATGTCCTGTACGATTTGATGCGGATGGAATATCATGCTGCCGACCATCATCATGGGCCGGAAATAATTAATGGTACGTGCGAGGATACCCATATACTTTGGGACGTTGGTGATGATAATCGCAGACTCGCTGATATGATGCATTACATGATAGCTATTGAAGACGGCGATCCCAAAGATGATGCCCAGTCAGATTATTTTTGGCTTCGTGTCTGGGGGGCTTGCCCTACACATGATGATGATAAATTATGTGGTTGGAAATATCATGTGAATGAACTTACCGCGTATGCTTCAGACGGCAAAGTGGAACTGGAATGGAACCGGCCCAACGAAGCTGAGAAAGATCCCAATTTTATAGACAATTTTGCTCCGTTTATGGGGTACAGCCTTCAGAGAAATGGCGAGGAAATTGCGGCCATTCCAGCAGTAACTATTCCTTCCTGGATCACCTCCTATACAGATAATGATGTCGTTAATGGAACCACTTATAATTACCGTCTATTACCAAATGCCGGTAATAAAAATCAGGATGACTGGTCAAACGAAGAGATTGTGATACCGATGGACGGACCAGGTAATGCTTTACTTCTGGATGGGATCGACGACTATGTGGAAGCTAACAATGCCTCAAATGATCTCACCAGCAATCCCGATGATTACTTCCTTGATTCATGGACTCAGGAAGCCTGGGTCTATCCTGAGGCAGATAATGCACAAGGTGTTATAATGGCTTTTAATACAATTGACGATGGCAATATTAATCTTTTGTCGTATGACGCAGGTAGTCAAAAATTCTGTTATTATGATGTTACGAATGGTTATCTTTTCAGTAACGATGAATTTCCTCCAAACAATTGGTATCATGTAGCATTAACATGTATGCCAAAAACCTACTCCAATCCGAGTAATCAAACTATATTGTATGTAAATGGTGTTCCACAAAAAAAGTTTATTATAACATTTGATGATCGTCCGCATCATGGCGCCCAGTTCAGTATTGGTCAGGAGTGGGATGGTTCAGGAACATCACAGCATTTTAAAGGAAAAATAGATGAAGTTCGGTTATGGAGAAATGTTATCCGCACACCGGCACAGCTTTTGGCTACAATGAATATTCCGCTTAAAGGAAATGAACCGGGACTTGTCGGTCTTTGGCATTTTGATGAACCGCATGCAACAAATTATTTCCGGGTTGCACATGAAGCTACATCCAATGCCAACGATGCCACTTTAATGGGGTATGCCTTTGAAGACCGACCATTTACACCCTCCGGCGCAATGGGCGTTGCAACTGATATAGCGGATGATTTGGTTGGTATAAATCAGATTCCTGAAAATTTTGTGTTGAAACAGAATTATCCCAACCCGTTTAATCCATCGACCAAGATTGAATTTGCACTCCCGAGAGCTGAATTTGTAACAGTTGAGATATTTAATATTCTTGGCGAAAAAGTCGAATCATTGGTTTCAAAAGAATTAACGGCCGGAAGTTATTCAGTAACATGGGATGCCGGCAATATCTCATCAGGAATATATTTCTATAAGATAAACGCCGGCGAATTTTCAGAAACAAAGAAAATGACATTGGTGAAATAGAATTTCGTGTAGGAATTCTGGAGAATTACTATGAATAAACCTCTAATGTTTCTATGGATGATTTTGCTGGTTGTTGCTTTTATGGCACCGGATGAAACCAAGGCGCAGTCGATTGAACTTCTAAACCCACCTGATGATTATCAATTAACAGTTCAGGAAACTAACTCCGTAACTCTGTCCTATCAATTCAGTGGTCCGGGAGCGATATTATTAAGGCATCATGTCCAGGTTGATGATAATATTGATTTTAGCAGCCCTCAATTTGACGACAGTGATCTGCCAGCCTCACCATCAACCATCGGTGTTTCCGGATTTTCCAATAGAACATACTATTACTGGCGGGTCAGAGCATTATATATGATGCCAGGTGGTGAGGCAATAGCCACGGAATGGACTGTTACCCGGAAATTTAGATTTTATGTACCAGGATTGATCACTCCAGTATATGACGCCACCAATCAAAACCAACCGCTTTTGCTGGATTGGCAAACTGTGTTTACAGGGTTTATTATGAATGTCGGGTATCAGCTTTTGGTTGATGATAATTCTGATTTTAGCAGTCCCGAAATCGATATTACTACCACCGGCAGTTCAAACAGTGTTTCGGACCTTGACGAGATTATCAAATATTATTGGAAAGTCAGATGTTATAGCACCGATCCACAATTTCCATATAATACGACTTACTATAGGTGGAGCCAAACATGGATTTTCACAACCGGAATAGCCTGGCTCTGCGGTGATTTTGATTATAACGAGGATATCAATATTTTAGATATTGTATATTTAATTAATTACAAATATAAAGGCGGACCGGTCCCTGATCCGATTGAATCGGCCGATGTCAACAGCCATGTCCAGCCGGATGGTTTAATAAATATTCTCGATATTGTATATCTTATTAATTTTAAATACAAGGCTGGACCAGAGCCCGTTTGTCCATAAAGTAAAAGTGCGCTGATATTATGGTGACTCAATACCGCTAGGGTTTTAATTCCCTGTATATATGCGTCAGTAAAAAATCCCGACGGAATATCAATTAATTTTGTGCCCGGTTGATCTTCGGATCGACCGGGTTTTTATATGCCGTTAAATATTATTTTTCGATAATTAATCGCAGGTCGTTGACTTTCAACAGATTCTGTTATAACTTAACAAACTAGAGGATAAACGATTTAAAAATGAAATACTCAATTAAATGTATAAATTCAGGGAGAGAATATGATTAAAAAAGTAGGTATTGTTGGATTTGGCCAAATGGGTTCCGGTATTGCTCAAGTAGCCGCCGCGGCGGGATTCACGGTTGTCGCCAATGAGGTTTCCGATGAACTTCTCGAAAGAGGATTAGGCGGTATCGAAAAACGCCTGAATAAAGGTATTGAAAAAGGCAAAGTTGATGAAGCCACTAAAGATAAGATTCTTGGAAATATTAAAACAACAACTGAGTTCGAACCGCTGGCCGATTGTGATTTGGTAGTTGAGGCTGTTACCGAAGATATGATGGCCAAAAAAGAGGTTTTCGGCGAACTTGAAAAGATCTGCGGACCCGATACAATTTTTGCCACAAATACTTCATCACTACCGGTTGGTGATCTTTCAGTAGTAACCAAACGTCGTGAAAAATTTATCGGACTGCACTTTTTTAATCCGGTACCGATTATGAAACTGGTCGAGGTGGTCAAAACGATTGATACCGATGATGCTACTTATGAAGCGGCCAAAACATTTGCCGAAGCAGTTGGCAAGGTTGTTGTCACCGCCAATGACACTCCCGGCTTTATTGTCAATGTGTTATTAGTGCCATATCTGCTCGATGCCGTTCGTCATTTGGAAAATGGATTGGCTACTCGTGATGATATCGACAACGGTATGAAACTTGGTTGCGGACATCCGATGGGACCGCTGACTTTAACCGATTTTATTGGACTTGATACGATTTTGTATATCGGCGATATTTTCTTTGAAGAGTTTAAAGATAGTCGTTATGCCTCACCGCCGCTTCTAAGAAGAATGGTTAATGCCGGGTATCTTGGCAAAAAGAGCGGTCGTGGTTTTTATGATTATAGAAAATAAGAGATTTCCAAAGGAGTTATAAAGTGGAATTTAAAAATATTGATGTCAAAAAAGAGGGTAAAATTGCTGTTGTCACTATTTCTCGTGAAAAGGCTCTAAATGCCCTCAATGCTGAAACTGTTACAGAATTAAAAGCATTTTTTCATAATCACTGGCGCGATGAAGATCTTCTTGGTGTTATTATTACTGGCGCGGGTAAAGCGTTTGTGGCCGGAGCCGATATTAAAGAACTGGCCGGTTGTGATGTTATTTCTGCAGAGGAAACATCAAGATTAGGCTTGTATCTGATGCATCTGATCGAGAATTTTCCTCGCCCGGTTATTGCCGCGGTTAATGGTTTTGCGCTTGGAGGCGGATGTGAATTGGCGATGGCTTGTGATATCAGAATTGCTTCAGAAAAAGCCAAATTTGGTCAACCGGAAGTTAATCTTGGAATTATCCCCGGCTACGGCGGAACCCAGCGTCTGGCTCGTTTGGTTGGTCGCGGAAAAGCCAAGCAACTGATTTTCACTGGTGATATTATCGATGCCGCCGAAGCATATCGAATCGGCTTGGCCGATGAGGTTTATCCTGTTGAAGAATTAATGGAACAGGCGTTGGCGATGGCCAATAAGATCGCCTTAAAAGCACCGGTCGCTATATCAAAAGCGAAAGATTGTATCAACAAGGGCCTCGATGTTAATCTTTCAAATGGATGTGATTTTGAGAAAATTAGTTTTAGTACTCTCTATGGAACAACTGATTGTAAAGAAGGTCTGAACGCCTTCATGGAAAAACGTAAAGCTGAATTTAAAGGCGAATAACCGAAATTAAAATGGCAGGTTTATCCGACCTGCCATTTTTACATCTATTTCTTTAATTAATAAGACGAATAATTGTATTTGGTTTAAATGGAACTGCTAACACTTTTTATAACATCGTTTATTGTTGGGTTTTCTGGCGCGATGATGCCCGGACCGCTTCTGGCGGTGACTATTGCCGAAACACCTCGCAAAGGTTTTTGGGTTGGGCCAATTTTGATCGGTGGACATGCTCTTGCCGAAATTGCCGTGGTCGTTGTTTTGTCACTTGGGTTGGCAGTCCTGGCCGACAATGAGACTATCAGTCGATCAATAGCAATCATCGGCGGCGCGATGTTAATATTTATGGGCATCGGGATGGTAGCACAACTGTTTAAAACTGATTCAAATGAAGCGGCCGAATCCAATTCCTCCAAAAAATCGGGGCGGCTTGTTATTGATGGCATTATAACCTCGCTTTCCAATCCATACTGGTTTGTCTGGTGGGCAACAACCGGCTCGGCCTTTATTGTCAAATCGATGAAATTTGGAATAGCCGGGCCGACCGTTTTTTATTTTGGACATATTTTGTCAGATCTTGTCTGGTATAGCTTTGTCAGTTTTTTAATATGGAAAGGCCGTAAGTTTGTTTCTGGTATTGGTTATAAGATCCTAATAGGTTCCTGTGCTTTATTTCTGATTTATCTAGGGGGAAGCTTCATTTATGACGGATTATCAGGAATGATTTAGATAATAATATGGTAATCACTTTTTTCACTTTCAATCCAGTCGAAATTGTCGTAATTTATACCGTTCATGTATGATACAAAGATATAAACTTGAGGCCGCATGAGATTCTCTAACTTCGTTCATCTACATACGCACAGTCAGTATTCGCTTCTTGATGGCGCCTGCCGACTTGATCGGGTAATTGAGCTGGCGAAGGAATATAAAATGCCGGCACTGGCGATAACCGATCATGGAAACATGTTTGGAGCGGTCGAGTTCTATAAAAAAGCCACTAAAGCCGGTATCAAACCGATTATCGGAACGGAAGCATATATTTCGGGCGGCTCACGGTTTGAAAAGAAACCATCTCAAAAGTACCCTAACACCGGATTTCATCTGATATTATTAGCCAGAAATAAAACCGGTTATAAAAATCTGATTAAATTATCATCTGCTGGCTATCTCGAAGGCTTTTATCACCGCCCGCGAATCGACAAAGAAATACTCCGGGATCACGCTGAGGGTCTGATTGCCACCAGCGCATGTTTGAAAGGTGAGGTCAACTGGCATTTATTGCATAATGATCCTGAAACCGCATTAGCATCAGCCTTAGAGTATAATGAGATTTTCGGAGAAGGAAACTTTTATCTTGAGCTTCAGAATCATGGTATCGACAAAGAAAAGCTGTTGATCCCGATGGTTACGACTATTCATAAAGAGACAAAGATCCCATTGGTTGTGACCAATGACTGCCATTATTTATATAAAGCCGATGCCGAGGCACATGATGCTCTATTATGTATTCAAACCGGGAAATTTGTTTCTGATACTGATCGGATGAAATACAACACTGACCAAATATATTTC
>JAAERC010000188.1 GCA_024230695.1 Candidatus Zixiibacteriota bacterium | reverse complement strand
AAATATCACCCAATTGCCCATCGTCATCACAAATTGACCGGAGGCTGAGAGCGAAAAATCAGAGAAAAATGGTCCAATACCTTTCCAATCTACAAGTAACGGTATAAATGTATTGCTTATCTGCGTAATAAAATCGGTGCGCAAATATCTAATCAGATTTAATCCGGCCGTGGTTCCAACAATAAAAGCCAAAGACCAGCGCGATAACCATCCGCCTTTAGGCGATAATCGCATTAAAAGCATCATTCCCAAAATCAGCGGCACAAAATAATGGATCTCAAAATCTTTTGGCGGAACTTCAAAGAATTCTGAAAGTCCAGTTATGCCGGAAACTTTTGGTATAAAATTACCCACAAAAGTTGACCAAAAACCAACACACATCCAGTATGCGGCAGAGATACCAACAAACAAATGCTCTGCGAATTTATAATAAGGATTATCTTTATAAAGGAATGAAAATATCGCCAGGGTTAAAAAGGCCGCAAAGGTCACCAAAAAAGCATCGCGGATCGACATAAAACCTTCTGCGCCCGCCTCCTGCAAAACCATGATTTTAATTATCCAACTAATAACAAAAAGAACGATTACAGAGGCAAAAACGATCATTGATATTCTTCGCGAACTATTCATCTGATTTCCTCCTTTTCGCGAAGAAGAAAGAGAGGTTGCCAATAATAATAAAGGCCATCACAACCATATGCGCCAACGTTTGCGGACCCATCATATCAATACCGGGGGTCGGCATATCAGCAAAACGAGGATAATTCTTTTTCATTTCCGATTCATATTCAGCCGCACCTTTAATACCGCCCAAAAGACCTATTAGCTGTTTGGGATAGTATGGATACAACACTGGTGTGGAAACCGCCGCAGAACCACCAGCCAAAGGAATATTGCCCGGATCAGCCGCAAACAATACCCACTCTTTTATGCCTGGAAAACCACCACCAACAGAAATCAACAGATCCATATCTTTTAGAGATCTAATTCCCTGAAATATTTGCACCGAATCGAGATTAACACCGTTAACGTCGGTGGCATACATCTTTCTAAAATCTGTTATAATGACATTTAGGACACCCTGATTACCAGCTTTGTATCCTATATTTATAAAATCGACTCCATCAATTTTTTCAGGAAATTCTGCTCTAATAATATTTTCCACAGTCGATGCACCTAGCGACTGCCCGGTCGCCCATAACCCCATAATAATAAGTTGATGATCTTTAGCCAATGCGTGTCGAACAAAAGCATTTGACATCGGTTCGACCTCTGGCGCCATCGATGGACCATAATCAAACGAAACAAGAACTTTCGAACCTGACGGAAGATTTTCTATTTCATCATAGATACCTTTAACAATGGGTGTTGCTTTTTCGGCAAATGTCATATTAAACAGAAGCGGCAATGATACGGACAATCCAATAAACAGAAAAATCACACGCCTTTCTACTTCACGACCTGAAAGTGATCTGATTGCCAGCCAGATCAAGCCAGCGGTAATAACCGCGGCTGAGATATACATGCCAACATTAGTCATTGTCCACCCCCAGGTATGTCCGTTCGACACCAAGAATTAGTCTCAGTGACATCGAAACCACACCAAGCGCAATACCGATCATAATAGCTCTTTGTCCGGCCAGATTTGGCGAGACCATTATCCAAATGGCCAAATTCGGGATCTGCATTATCGAAAATGATTCTGGTATCCAACTGGTGGCATACATCCCAAGCGGTGTCCGGCCCAATAAAATTATAAAGGCGGCAACAAGTAGAATAGTAGCATCAATATTTTTTGCCCGAAATGCCCGATATGAAGCCGAGGCAACATAAAAGGCCAAAAGCGAATACATCGAGGCTCCAAGAGGATTAAACATCCAGTCGTACATCAATTGGAACATCGAGCCCGGAGCAGCCACATCAGCGGCGATTCCACCCGGATTCCAAAGTTTGAATATCCCGGCCATCATCATTATTAAAAAACCGCAAAGAGTGACAACCGAAAAACCCCAATCCTCTCTTTTTTTGTAAACTTTGCCAAAATGAATTCTAAGGAGGTTACCACCACCAAGGAAAAAAGCAAAAACGGCAATAATATCAAAAAATATTGAAAAGTCCTCGCCCATAAGTTCCACAGGCGGGAAAAATACCGAAAGTATTAAGACGGTACCTACAATAAAAGTAATTAAAACCGGGACCTGTCTTTTCAAACCGTTATCTTACCTCCATCAATTCTGAATAGTAAACATCGAATGCATCGTATCAGACAACCAGATAAAAAATGTACTGCCCCAGGCCTCTGAAATAGTGACACTAACGACTCCTATTATCAATGCGACCATCGCGATAAATTTCCCAACATCCTGCCCCTTCAATGAGCCAAGCTGTTTTGGTTCGCCTGACAGATAGGCCGAGGCCGCAAAAAGTTCCTCACCAATCAATGTATAATCGCACGCGGCGACAAAAAATGGTAACTGCGTTGGCATCGCCGTCCCAGCGATCTGAATCGCGCCAATAGAATTACCGGTTTCGGCCAAAATCAATGATTCGGCGAAAAAGGCACCAAGATAAAAACAAGTGGCCGGTTTTTCACGAACCATGATACCATCAACGGCGGCGACATAACCAAACTGCTCATCGGTGATATAACGGACCATATCATCGCTATAAGCATCAGGACGACCGGCACCAATATAAGCCTCACGGATCGTTTCGCGGGCAGTCGTCATCACCAGTGAACGTGCCACCGGCATATTAATTTTTATATCATAATCAGCAACTACTTTAGAGACCCGCCCCAATAACGTTATACCGGCAATAGTCTGAACATCATCCATATCATTAATACCGGGAATAAACAAAATTGGGCGACCCATCTCAGTGGCTCTACCAATAGCTTCATCTATCGCTTCGAGACCGGCGATTTTTCTGATAAACAGTTTTTTACCCGCCTTTGCATGCGCAATAAAATAAACTACCGCACCGGCAATAAGCAGACCAATTACAAATAAATTCAGCAGATTCCAGTTAATAAATTCAGTGTCCGGAATAACAATCGCAGATGGTTGCGATTCAACAACACCGCCACTATGTACAACCATAATTTTATAAATATAACTTTGTCCACTCTCCACAGATTTATCCGTAAAGGAAGTATTGCCGGGCATCACCAAACCAACTTCCACAAAATCAGGAGAGCCCTCTTCGGCACGGAAGATTTTATATTCGCCGATTTTATCATCATCAGTTGATAATGTCCATGAAAGATCAACGGCATCACCCCGATCATAAACATGATCAAGCGCAACTACATCAGTGGCGCCTGCCGGAAAAAAAGTATCGATTGAATAACCGATTTCTTCTTCTGTTTCCTGGCCAATTGCCAGAGAAGTCATAAAAAATAAAATTATAAAAGAAATTCCAAAGATAGAAACAACCCGAAAAGGTTTTAAATAGGCTGGCATCGTTATTTGATCAGCCCCAGCCAGTCACCAAAGATGAAATCCATACGACCGATCAGTAGCGACATACGGCTCATCACAGTGTACCCGAATGAAGCCCCAAAGGTTATCATAATAACCCAGATACCGACTTTGGCCGTCCCGCCAAAAACACCTTTGTGCTCTTTGGAGAAGAAGAAATAGACTAAGCCAGTAAACGTTCCACCTGCAATTACAATATTTGAAATGACTTCGCCAAATGATGCCGAAAATATATCCTTTCCATAGCCAGTAGCAAATAATGGCAAAATAGTCGATTCAACTTGTCGCATTACATTCGATGAAAAATAGTTAATCAGATAGAACCCGGCAATAGCACCAACCACAAAAGCCAACGGCCAGCGGGATATCCAACCGATCTTAGAAATAAGACGCATCAGCATCAAAAATCCAAGGACACCACCGACCAGTAACATATATTCACCATTTTCAGTGACACCAACATAAAATTTGCCGTAAATATTATCCCAAAATAGCGTGATAAACCAGTATCCAGCCGAGGCACCAACAAAGATCGCCTCACTCAATTTATACCAGGGATTATCACCATACAAAAATGAGATAATACCGAGGGTTAAAAAAGCGCCTAACCAAATTCCAATTAAATCAGCCATTTCCATACTCAATCTATCCTAACTTATACTACTCTAAGCTTCCTTTTTTTCAGCGGTTTTAGACTTCCTACGTTTTTCGCCGAGGAAGAAAGCCGCATTACCAATAATTATAAATGCAATCACAACCACATGTGCCGCCGATTGCGACACCATAAATTTGGTTCCTTTACCAATAACTCCAACAACTTTTTCAAACTCAGCGGCACCATTTAAACCGCCCAATAAACCTTTTAACTGACCGGAGTTCAGGTAAGGATAAACCTGCGGAGCTTGAACGGCGGTATTGCCAGCTCCAAGTTTGACTCCATATCTATCACAGGCCACCTGGACCCACTCGATCGTCCCGGGATAACCGGCCGACAGGTTCATTGAAAAATCAATATTTGAAAAATTACTAATTCCATCTGTCAACGGAAGTGAATCATATGGAGTTCCATAAAAATCGGTAGCAAACATACTTTT
>JAAERC010000187.1 GCA_024230695.1 Candidatus Zixiibacteriota bacterium | reverse complement strand
ATTTAACAGGAATTCAGGATCGAGAAGAGCATCAATTTCTAATGCGCCCCAATGCATTCCAACCCCGAGGAAGGTCTGAGTGGTAGTGTATGATTCCGAATTCTTATAGGTATAATCGGTGTATGCATACTCATATTTGTAGCCGTTCCAAAGTGAGCTGACGCCAGCACGGAAATCCATCCATTTGAAGACCTTGGCGTCGATACCTAACTTGAAGTATGGCATGGCATTGTAATTGCGCTTGGTTTCCGCCTCGTTGGCCTCATCATCAGATTCAGCATAATCAGTCGAATATTTATAGGTACCTAATGATACACCAAAATCGGCAACAACCAGAACATCTTCATCGGCATGATAATTAGTGCCCCAACCTAAATCCAAAACCGTAACCTTTGTTTCTTCAGTTCTATTAACACCCCAGTCGCCTGTTGTTAATTCGGAAAAGACCTTCTCACCATATTTGGAAGTCATGAAGGCGAAGTGAGGAACACAATGAAAATTCCCCTTTGGTTCCATAAAATATCTGGCCTTCAAACCAAGTTCTAAATTGCCATCCGGCTCGGTTTCATCAACCACACCTGAACCATTTGTATAGGTCTCATAGTCTTTGTCGGTCCAACCGGTCATAGCCAAAGAAAGAGCTAATTCCAGTTTACCTTCCATCGGTGATAAACCAAAACCGAATTCATACCGATTGTAGCTGTCTTCATATTGACTGGTAATACTGGAATTTAGGTCATTTTCATTTTTGGCCGATGACCGATAGTAACCAAATGTGAATCCAAACGGCATATCGGAAAGATTACGACCATAATAGAGATTCATTCTATGATTAGTCTGTTCATCGTCATCATAATTATATAGATTATGATTAAAATCACTTTCATATGGTACAGTTGAGAAATGAAAACCAAAGACAAAAGGATCATCCTTGTCGCCCTTTTGAAAGAGAGCGCCCGCTTTGTAAAAGAAATCATTTCTATCGTAAATTGATTTGCTATAGTAATAATACTCATGCGAATCAACTTCACCCCAGAAGATGTTCGGATAATAGTTAATGGTTGAAGGATACATTGAGATATTGGCATCATCTTTAACAACGGTGTTGAGAGCAGTTACATAAGTTCCATCAAACCAGAAATCTCCCATTCCCATTGATTCGAGACGGGTCTCGGTGGCTGATGCGGACATGCCAATAATAAAGGTTAATAAAACGGTTAAGAGTAATAATTTCCTCATTGCTTACCTCATATCATGTTTATTCTAATTGTTTATCTTTTATTAAAAATTCTATGACAATATTATGCAATTTGAATCTGAAATAAATTGCATATCAAATTAATTGATTTATTACCACCTCCTTTTTGTCTTAAAATAACTACAATAGTAATAATACGTTACAATTACATTCTATTATAAAATTAATTTTAATTTTTTACTTCCAATTTTGTTTTAAATGCTACTCCTTTTTAAATATAATGCAACATTAAAACGCTATATTTAATAAAATGACCAGAAGTAAGTCAATGCTTTTTTTACATCTTCTGAAATATTTTCAGAGTTAATATATACGAACTCTCAAACTATTTCCGTGCCAAGCGCTAAAAATCATCGTCATTTTATTAACTTACGCGCATTATATGCATTAAACAGAATGTTTTTACAATAAAAAAATAAATATTTTACAAAGTTTTTTGTTTTTGGGGAGTATTTATTATAAGCTTGATTGTTTTTGCTGAGAAACATAAAAAAACAAAAAAACAAAAAAGCAAAAAAACATCCTGATACTCCTGTTTTGTGATTTGCCTTATGATGCAAGTAAATACCGTCAAAGATACTTATGTTTTAAGGGCTTATGCCGATAAAAAAAATAATGGAACGGCATAAAAAGACATAAAATTATGGGAAAATAATACTTCAATTAATTTAATTTTTTATTGACAAGATAATTGCAAATTTCTACTTTTCATATGTAGGGTAACATAGGATGTAAAAGACATAACAATATGTCAAAGCAATGGATATGCTTATTGAGATAATTCTATTAATTAATTAAACAAAGATGATAATATATTTTATTGAATCATGTATTAAAACACCCAATGGGTGAAAGGAGGACATTACTAATAAAATAATTAGTTTATTAACCATTAACCAATGGAGGGTATGAAAATTGAAAAGTAAAACAATTTCCATACTGTTAATATTCGCTCTGTCGGTGATGATAGCCTTGCCGATGGGCGTTTTCGCCGGAACTTCAGGAAAGTTATCCGGTACAGTTGTTAGCGAGGAAACCGGTGAGCCTTTACCAGGTGT
>JAAERC010000186.1 GCA_024230695.1 Candidatus Zixiibacteriota bacterium | reverse complement strand
GGTTCGTCTTTCCGGCTCCGGCGGACAAGGCCTGATTCTGGGCGGCGTAATTTTGGCAGAAGCGATTGGTGTTGGTGATGGCAAAAATGTTGTCCAGACACAATCATATGGTCCTGAAGCCAGAGGCGGTGCCAGTCGTGCCGATTTGGTTATTTCAGACGGGGAAATCTATTATCCCAAGAGTATGAAACTTGACCTACTTTTGGCTCTGACTCAAGAGGCATGCGATACTTATTATCCCGATATGAAAGAGCGCGGTCTTCTGGTTGTCGATTCTAATATGGTTACCCAGATCCCGACTAAGAATTATTACGGTTTTCCATTTAGTCGGCTGGCTCGTGAAGAGATCGGTCATGTGATGGTGGCTAATGTTATCGCGATGGGGGCGATTGCCGAGTTAACCGGGATCGTAACGATGGCATCGATAAAAGAGGCTGTTTTGTCTCGTGCGCCAAAAGGGACCGAAGATAAAAACTCCAAGGCTCTTGAGTTGGGCGCTAAGGTTGCCAGAGCGGCAATGAAGAAATAATTGTTTTTGGAGATTAAATGGAAAATACTCTATTAATAGTAAAACCGGATGCCTTTAAAAGGAAGCTGGTTGGTAATGTGATAAATCGTTTGGAACGAGCCGGATTTGATATCCTTGATATTAAGATGGTTCAATTGACGCAGGATATGGCTCGGAAGTTTTATGCCGTGCATGCGGATAAACCGTTTATCGATGAACTGGTTGAATTTATGTGTTCAACGCCGGTTGTCCCGATAAAGCTTGGCAAAACCAATGCCGTTGCCGATCTGAGAACTCTTATTGGCGCGACAAATCCAAACGATGCCAATTGTGGTACATTGAGACAGGAGATTGCGCTGGATGTTCAGCAAAATTCAGTCCATGCTTCTGACTCAATCGAAAATTCTGCAATCGAACTAGTCTTTTTCTTTGGATAAAGAGGATGCTTGTTTCTGTTAGTTATGGCGAAAACAAATTGGAGTTGAAATTGCCTGATAGTGTTGAGTGTGACTATTACGAGTGTAAGGCGATTGCCAAGGAAATTGATTCACATGCCTTCCTCGGTCGTATTACCATGGCCGAGAAAGAGCAGTTTTTGATTTCTCAGGCTGATCTGTTTGTTGTAAATGATTCCTATCGACCCACTCCGACTTTTGAGATTCTTAATCGACTGTTTAAAAATGGTCGTTTGGGGAAAAAAGCAAAGTTTCTGGTGGCGACAGGGACTCATAAACCATGTGATGAAACACAGTTAAAAACAATATTTGGTGATCTTTACGGAAAACTTAAAAACCGGATATTGGTACATGATGCCAGAGATAAAGATTCGATGACTCATATTGGTGAGCTCGAAGATGGTCATTCGGTATATATTAATAAGTATTTGTATGACGCAGAAAAAGTGGTTGTGATCGGTTCGGTCGAACCGCATTATTTCGCCGGTTTTACCGGCGGACGTAAGGCGATATTCCCGGGAGTGTGTGATTATGAAACAACAGTACAGAATCATCGGTTGGCAGTCAGTTTTGATGCCTCACCGGTGAAACTTGAAGGCAACCCGGTCGAACAAGGTCTGCAATCATTGATGAAACTTATTTCAGATAAAGAAGTTTTGAGTATTCAAACGGTTATGGATAAAGAAAATAAAATTCAGGCGGTTTTCTGTGGGAAGATTGATTCATCTTTCAGACGAGCGTGTGAATTTGCGCAGAAGATTTATTCATCGAAGATAAAAAAGCGGTATGATTTACTTCTCGCTGAGGTACGACCGCCGCTTGACTGCAATCTGTATCAGCTTCAAAAATCGCTTGAAAATTCTCAGGACGCTGTGACAAATGGCGGAACGGTGATACTTTTCTCGCCCTGTCAGGAGGGAATAGGATCAGACAGTTTTTATAGGCTGGCTGATAAATGGCGAGATTTTTCGAATAACACCGACAGCGATCAAGACGATTTTGGAATTCACAAATTATCTCGGGTCGCTCAAATCGCCCAGCGAATTGATGTCCGACTGTACTCTGAATTAGACGAGGATGTTTCAGATAAAGTATTTTTTGCGACTGAAAAAGATCCACAGAAAATAATAGATAAGTTAACAGAAAATAGTAAAGGTATCAGAGTTGCTCTGGTGCATGATGCCGGCCATACGGTTTTGCGGACGCATTAGAGTTGATACAAAAAACGTAACGGAGGAGTTATGGAAAGAAAGATTTCTGTCATCGGAGGCGGAAACGTAGGCGCCAGTTGCGCCCAATATATGGCTGAGGCCAATCTTGGTGACGTAATGATTGTTGATATCGTTGAAGGAATGCCACAGGGAAAGGCTCTTGATCTGACTCAGGCCGGACCGATTCGTGGATACAACTGCAAAATCTCAGGAACCAATAATTATAAAGATATCAAAGGTTCCGATCTGGTTATTATGACAGCCGGTTTGGCTCGTAAGCCAGGGATGTCCCGCGAAGATCTGCTTAATATGAATGCCAATATTATTAAAATCGCGGCAAAAAATATTAAGAAATATGCTCCTAAAGCTTATGTGATCGTTGTTTCCAATCCGTTGGATATTATGACATATCATATGCGCAAAATCACCGGATTTCCGGCCAATCGTGTCCTAGGTCAGGCTGGTGTTCTTGACTCAACCCGTTTCCGCGCTTTTGTGGCTATGGAACTCGGTATGGCTCCAACTGATGTGCAAGCGATGGTTCTTGGTGGTCATGGCGATACGATGGTACCGCTTCCGAATTATTCCACAGTTGGCGGCGTGCCGATCAAGGAACTAATTCCTGCTAAGAGATTAAAAGAAATTTGTCAAAGAACCCGAGTTGGTGGCGGCGAAATCGTCAAGCTTCTGAAAACAGGTTCTGCTTATTATGCTCCAGCGGCGGCTTCGGTTCAGATGGCTCGTGCAATTTTACTTGATGAAAAGAAAGTTCTTCCATGCTCAGCTTATCTGACCGGTCAGTATGGCCTCAAAGATATCTACATTGGTGTTCCGGCAGTTCTTGGAGCCAAAGGTGTTGAGAAGATCATCGAACTTAAGTTGAACAAGACAGAGACAAAAGAACTCAAAACATCAGCCAAAAAATATAAAGGTGTTTTGAAAGAGATCGGATACTAAGAGAGGATAAATATGGCTCCAAAATTCAAACATATTGAAATTCCGGAAAACGGGAAAAGGATAACTTTTAAGAATAAAAAGATAGTTGTTCCGAATAAACCAATTATTCCGGTTATCGAAGGTGATGGAATCGGTCGTGATATCATGAAGGCGACTCGTCGGGTGGTTGATGCCGCTGTTGAGAAAACCTTTAAAGGCAGAAAGAAAATTATCTGGATGGATGTCTATGCCGGTGAAAATGCTTTCAAAATATACAAAGAATGGCTTCCTGATGAAACAGTTGAAGCTATTAAACATTATTATGTGGCCCTCAAGGGTCCTTTGACAACTCCAGTTGGCGGCGGTTTTCGTTCATTGAATGTCAGTCTTCGTCAGATAATGAATCTTTATGCCTGCGTTCGTCCGGTCAAATATTTTAAGGGTGTTCCATCACCAGTGACCCAGCCAGAGAAGATGGATGTTTGCATTTTCCGTGAGAATACCGAAGATGTTTATGCCGGTATTGAATGGAAAAAAGGCAGTAAAGAAGTCAAGAAGGTCATCACCTGGCTTAATAAGAATATGAAGTGCGGTATTCGGACTGATTCGGGAATAGGTATCAAACCTATTTCTGTCAGTGGTACCAAAAGATTGGTTCGCAAAGCGATCCAGTATGCTATCGATCGCAAGTTGCCATCGGTCACATTGGTGCACAAAGGTAATATTATGAAATATACCGAAGGTGCCTTCCGTGATTGGGGTTACAAACTGGCTACAACTGAGTTCCGCAAAAAATGTATCACTGAAGATGAACTTTGGGATAAGTACAAAGGTAAAGCTCCTAAGGGCAAAATCATTGTCAAGGATCGTATTGCTGACTCAATGTTCCAGCAGATTCTAACCAGAACAGATGAGTATAGCGTTTTGGCGACTCCTAATCTGAATGGTGATTATCTCTCTGATGCTTGCGCGGCTCAGGTCGGTGGACTTGGTTTGGCTCCGGGTGCCAATATTGGTGATTATATCGGACTGTTTGAGGCGACTCATGGTACAGCTCCGAAGTATGCCGATAAAGATATGGTCAATCCCGGTTCGGTGATTCTTTCGGCGGCGATGATGCTTGAGTATCTCAAGTGGGACAAGGCGGCCGATAAAATCGTTAAGGCGATTGAGAAGACGATCAAGAAGAAAACGGTGACTTATGATCTGCATCGTCAGATGAAAGGCGCCAAGAAAGTATCGACTTCAAAATTCGCAACATGTATTATTGATAATATGTAGAGTGTGATTGAATAGATGAAACGAAGCCGGTTGGTTAACGCTGACCGGCTTTTATTTATTTCATTGAGTCTTAATAAATATCAGCGTCATCATTGAAGCGATTTCGGGGTGTCATCTCCGGTGGAACAAGTTTAAGCATTGCGTTCGCATCAATTTCAATCCCGAGCCAGCTTTCGAGGGAGTCATAGACTTCCTGACGTCTCGTAAGTCCTGTTATTTGCACCGAATGATCGGCGTTTGGTTCATCGATTCTGATAGCATTAGTCGCGCCGGTTAGCTCAACCGCCGCGGCAGTCCAGGTATCGCGAGCACCATAGATATAGATAATATTATTGCCTTCGGTTTGGAGCCAATTAAGAATATCGGCCATAACAGTATAATCAAAAACTAGCTCGACACCTGATGGCGCCATAAAGTCATTAGAATATCTCTCCTGTGTCAAAAGGCTGTCAAGATGTTCGGTGATAAATCCGTAATATCCATAATCGGTGAAAAACTGATAAAAAACAGGGGCATAATAATCGTGCCAGTTATCCGAATAATAATCCAGATCATTAACAACAATCAAATGATCAAACATAGCCTGTGCCGAAGCTCCAGCTCCGGGAACATCTTCACAGGTGCTTGATCCATATTGCCAGTAAGCATGGGGATACTCCAGAATACCATATTCAAGTATCTGTTCGTGGTTCATAGAAAAAGTTAAATCCGATTGTGAAATAAAATTCGAGATCAAAGGTATAATATCATTTTTATTCTGTAAGACCTGTATTTGGAATTGCTTCAACATGTTCCTGCATGTTTCGTTACCTGCCTCATTAACCAAAAAAGAAGTAAGACGATCATCTTCCGGGGCGAGGCAGACAGGGGCGACTTTTGTGATAGTAACATCGATATCATCGGGATAAAATCTTGTGTGAGTCATTGCCGAAGTCCCACCTTTGCTTACTCCAGAGTTGATCCATTTGCCTTTGTATATCTGCTTGAAGAGATTTACCAAATGATGATGGTCGGCCGCCGATTGTTCCATAGATAAATATTGCCAGTCTATTGGATTTGGCCTTGTTGATTCGCTCATGTATCTCTGACCAATATAAATTTGATTGCAATTAAGAATATTGGCAACCTCACCGGTAACATTTCGGCTGGCTTTGTAGCCCGTAATTTTCATCGACATCGGAAGTAGAGTGTCAATATGCGATAAATATACCTTATGAGTGATTTGTACGCCGGTAGGATTATTATGATCCAATGGAACATCCATATCAATCTCAAAAGCCCGAACGAATTCGCCCAACGGTGCAATTTCAATAGCTTCGACTCCCGGCAAAGCTTGAATTCTTAATAACAAATCAATTGGCTCTGGTTCTGGTTCAGGCTGAGTGACTTTTTTACTGCAAGATAATAATAGAAAGATAACTAATAAAAAATATATAATATATTTGTGCATAAATCCTCCAATAAAGGCACTACTTAAAGATAAGCCACTTGGGGATTTATACAAGCAGATATTTATTACAATAAAAAACGGTCGGTAACAATGTACCGACCGTTTGTATATATAACAAGCCTAAGAAATTATTTGGCAGGTTCTTTTTCTTCTTCTTTTTCCTCAATCATCGGGAGACCCATAACATAACGATGGATCGCACGAGCAGCAACTTTTCCGGCTCCGGCCGCTGAGATAACAGTTGCACCACCAGTTACAATATCACCACCGGCGAAAACGCCGTCGCGGGTTGTCATCATCGTTTCCTCATTGACCTGGATATTACCCCATTTGTTGGTTTTTAATCCTGATGTTGTCTGGGGGATAAGCGGGTTGGAAGAATTACCAATAGCAACAATTACAGTATCAATATCAAGAATGAAATTGGAACCTTCAATAATTATTGGGCGTCTTCGACCAGAATCATCCGGTTCACCCAGTTCCATCCTAACACATTCCATCTGTTTGATCCAACCGTCATCGGTACCAAAATATTTTATCGGCGTGGTCAGTAAATTAAACTGAACACCTTCCTGTTCGGCATGGTGGATCTCTTCAATACGAGCCGGCATCTCGGTGCGACTACGACGATACATTATATAGGCGTTTTTTGCACCAAGGCGAAGCGCCGTTCGGACTGAATCCATAGCGGTATTTCCACCACCAAGCACGGCTACATTTTCGCCTACATGAATTGGGGTATCTACATCAGGAAAATCAAAAGCGGCCATCAGATTTGAACGGGTTAAAAATTCATTAGCAGAGTAAACACCGTTGAGATTTTCACCCTCGAGACGCATGAAGTTTGGAAGACCGGCTCCGGAGCCAATAAAGACAGCATTAAATCCCTGTTCGAATAGTTCGTCAACAGTGTCAAGTTTGCCGATTACATGACTTGTTTTTACTTCAACGCCAAGTTTTTTTAAATACTCAACTTCAGAAGCAACAATTGCCTTAGGCAATCTGAACTCAGGGATACCATAAACGAGAACACCACCAGCCTTATGTAACGCCTCAAATATAACAACTTTGTGCCCCAACTGAGCCAAATCAGCCGCCAGCGTTAATCCAGCCGGACCGCCACCTACAACGGCTACTTTTTTACCGGTTGCCGGAGGAAGTTCAGGGACCTCTACTTTGCCATGTTCTCTTTCATAATCGGCGACAAAACGCTCTAAATTTCCAACACCAACCGAATCTCCTTTTTTGGCAAGGATACATATCTTTTCACATTGATCTTCTTGCGGGCAGACACGGCCGCAGATAGCGGGGAGGGCATTGGTTTTTTTAATAACCTTGGCGGCGCCAATAAAATCACCGGCGGCGGCCAGAGCAAGAAATCCGGGTATATCAACTTCGACAGGACATCCTTTAACGCATTTTGGTTTTTTGCATTCCAAACATCGCGCGGCCTCGAGTCGGGCAATATCTTCTGGAAGACCGTAAGGTACTTCCTGGAAATTTTTATTTCTTACTTCGGGATCCTGTTCCGGCATTTTTTGGCGGGGGATCTTCATCCGCTCTTTTTTCGGAAGCGGCTTGTATTTTTTGTCATCAGTCATGATAATATCCCCGGCTATTTGTTTAAATCTTTAATTTGCTTGTTAACATTGCATCCATCATGTAGAAATTTCTCATATGAAACTTTTTCCTGCTTGATATACATCTTCTGCCGTTTAGTCATCTCATCAAAATCAACTTCATGACCATCAAAATCAGGACCATCAACGCAGGCAAATTTTGTTTTACCGGCGATAGTTACTCGACAGGCTCCGCACATCCCGGTTCCATCAACCATAATCGGATTAAGACTAACAAAAGTTTTAATCTTTGGTCCCCGGGTTGTTTCAACAACTGCTTTCATCATCGGAACCGGTCCAACACAAATAACCATATCTATTTTTTCGCCGTCGTCTATCATTTTTTGCAGAATTGTTGTTACAAAACCATGAGTTCCGTATGATCCGTCATCGGTGGAAATAAGTAATTTATCAGAGGCATCGCCCAGTTCTTTTTCATAAATGAGCAAATCTTTGGATCTGGCACCAATTATTGTTGTTACATTATTCCCGGCTTCTTTTAAGGCCTGTGCAATTGGATAGATCGGGGGGATGCCAACACCACCGCCAATGCAGATACAGTTACCATACTTTTCAATATGAGTCGGTAATCCCAGGGGGCCAACTACATCGGCGAAACTATCACCAGTTTTCATTTTATTCATAGAACCGGAAGTTTTGCCGACTTCTTGAATAACGACTGTTAGAATACCATTTTCTTTATCCAACCCGCCTATTGACATCGGAACTCGTTCGCCCTTTTCATTTTGGCGCAGTATTACGAACTGTCCTGCCTTAGCCTTGCTTACCAGATGAGGAGCATCAATTCTGAATTGATGGACCTTCTCAAAAAGTTCGCATTTTTTAACTATTTTTGTCAATTTTCCTCCGGAGTATCTTATAACACAAATTTATTATTTTCTTCTTTTACCAGACCCAATGTATCTCTAGCGATCACTAATTCTTCATTTGTTGGGATGACCATTACTTTGATTTTGGAATCAATTGTTGATATTTCGGCCTCAATACCTTTTACCGATGAGTTCTTTTCCTTATCAAGCAAAACACCCATAAATCCTAATTTATCACAAGTGGTTTCTCTGACCTGCGCGGAGTTTTCACCAATTCCTCCGGTGAAAATTATATGGTCCAGTCCACCCATCGCCGCGGCATATCCACCAATATATTTGCTCAAGCGATAGCAGTACATTTCGAAGGCGAGTTGGGCGTTAGGACTGCCATCTTTGGCTGATTCAATGACATCACGCATATCTGATGAGATACCGGAAACCCCGCTTAACCCCGAATGTTTGTTAAGTAAAGTATTTGC
>JAAERC010000185.1 GCA_024230695.1 Candidatus Zixiibacteriota bacterium | reverse complement strand
GGATGCGATTGGAATAGGGGTTTTGGACTTGAACCGCCAATGTCATTAAGAGGAAACTATTCGGGCCATTTTAAGGCGACTTATCCGGGGCCTGATTGTGGCGCAGTCATTGTGGAAGATTCTATACATATAAGATTTACAGATCGGACGTTTGTTTATTATTGGCTGGACAGTATTGATTCACTCGCCGCTGGCCAGGGCAATTATTCTATTGAAAGTACTCTGATGTTTGAAAATAATATCGCACCGACGATCAACCCATATTTAACCATCAATGGTGCCTTTGGTTTGCGATATGTAAGAGCTGAAACAGCGCCAGATACTTTGATTTTAACACAAGGTGTCACACCTGAGGATCCAAATGGCTTTTTTGAAAACATTTATATGATAACTTTGATTAGAAGTGATGAGATTAGGAGAATAAATTGAATTTCGTGCGCGACAGATGTCCAGAAAAATCCACATCTGCCCGTTAAAAAACAAGTCCTAAATCTTCCGCTCTTTTGTCTTGGCGGCTATTTCCTATATTTCCCATACTGATTATTCCATCCGTCAGCCATCACGATAAATTTGTCATAACCATTTGCTCTAATAAACTCTACCGCCTCTTGATATTTTTTGTATTTGTATCCCTTTTTATTATAGAATCCTTGAATAATAGGACATGAATTATATTCGTCACAATCAGCACAAGAATTATATTTCTTTCCCATGCAACATATTTTAATTTTGCATTTTGCTTTCGAAATCTTTCGTGTGCCGTCTGAATATCCCAGTTTGCATCCATAACATCTATTTTCAGTGAATTCTTTGCAAGTCCTGCAATATGCACCACAGCACCCAATTTCTTCAATACTCATATATTTCCTCAATTATTATTGGCGCGATAGATAATAATTTCAACAATATTGATTTAGCACCTACGTCTTCCGCTCTTTCTTCTTGGCGGCGGGGAAGAGGATATTGTTCAAAATCAAACGATACCCCGGTGAATTCTTATGCAGATTCAAATCGGTCGGCGGGTCTTGCACCATATGCGTATAATCTTCCGGGTCATGTCCCGACAAAAATGTAAATGTTCCGCGTCCGAAATTACCATGAATGTACCGCACCTCGTCGAATCCTTCGACTTCACCAAGTACTGTCACATATTTCTTTAAAAGCGACTTACGAAAAGCGGTTGTTTGGCCCATAAATCCTTTCACCCGCCCAACATGATTCTGGACTAACATCGTCGGTACCGGGTCAAGTTTGGCCGAGAACTCAAATAAATAAAAATAATCCAACTGAGGCTCCGGGAAACGCATCAGTCTATCAGGGTAGGTGTCAATATTACTATGACGGTACAACATCGGGTCAATAGTCACCCTGAAGTTCTCAAACGCCATTGTATTTTCAAAATTGAGATTCTCCTGTGCCAGTGGATCGATTGGGTCGCCATCAAACTGCGCCGGGCAGATATCAACATTTTCAGCCGACAACGCAATATCAATTGTTTCGCAAGCCGAACACATCGCAAATGCAAACCCGCCTCTGCGGATGTAATCATTAACTGTCTGTGCCACGGCCAATTTCATCTCAGATACTTTACGATACCCAAGTTTATGAGCCAGCGATTCATTGACCTCGACTTCCTGACGGTACCATAACTGATTTCGAAACGATGCGTAAAATTTCCCATACTGCCCGGTGAAATCCTCATGATGCAAATGTAACCAGTCATATTCCTCAAGCGCTCCGGCCAAAACCTCTTCGTCCCAGATAAGATCATACTTAATATCGGCCCGGGTCAGCGCGAGAGTAACCGCATCATCCCATGGTTCAACATTGTTGGGTGAATAAACCGCAATCGAAGGTACTTTCTCCAATACCACTCGTTCCATATTTTCGGCATTGATTGTCTGATAGATTTCTGATAACTGTTCGGCAGTAATATTCTCAGCAAAAACACCGCGCATAATGCAAAGATTCTCAAGTTCCGGATTTGTCTCCATCGCAAACGACCCGGCTCGATAGTTCAATAACCATTCGACATTAATACCCATTTCCAGCGCCTTAAAAGCAATTCCATAAGCCTTAATATGATCGGTCTGAGCGTAGTCCATCGGGATAAAAAGCACTTGTGCCGAAAGTGGGATGATGCTGATTATCAACAATAGTACTATTAGTAATAATTTCTTAATCATAATCTATCTGTCGGTTATTCCCAAAATAATTTAAATAACTCAGTTTTAATATCATAAAATTATACGCCAGACCAGTAAGAAGGTTTATCAAAAGAATTCGACTAATTTCCACTGTTGTTCTCATCGTCGTCCCGTTTTTTATTTTTCCGATAATCCCGGTATTTTTTTAGATACTCTGCGACTTTAATTTCCCGCCCTGCTTGACCTGGTCGATAATAAATTCTTCCTTTTAGTTCATCAGGAAAATATTCCTGATCGGTAATTGCATCATCATAATCATGCGCATATTTATAATTTTTCCCATATCCAATCGCTTTCATAAGCGAGGTTGGCGCGTTACGAATATGCATCGGAACCGGCAACGATCCCTTATCTTCAACATCACGCGAGGCCTGCTTAAAGGCCATATATGCCGCATTCGATTTTGGCGCGCAAGCCAGATAAATAACCGTTTGAGCCAATACCTGCTCACCTTCAGGGGAACCGAGAAAATGATATGTATCTCGGGCATTAAGAGCGACCGTCAATGCGTTGGGGTCAGCCAGCCCGATATCTTCAACCGCCATCCGAATCAACCTCCGCGCTATATACAACCGATCCTCACCACCCTCAAGCATCCGCGCCAGCCAGTACAACGACGCATCAGGATCGCCACCTCGAATAGATTTATGAAGTGCCGAGATAATATTGTAATGCTCTTCACCAGATTTATCATAAACGGTCGAGCCTTTTTGGTGAATCTCAACAACTTTATCTAAAGTGATATTCCCATCCAGGCCAACGTCATCCGCTATCGCTTCAAGTAAGTTTAACCCACGACGAGCGTCACCGTCGGCCGCCGAACCAATAAATTCCAAAGCCTTATCTTCAATTGTAAGCTTTTGTGAACCAAGACCGCGTTTTTCATTTTCCAATGCATTATTTACAATTTCTATCAATGCCTCTTCCGATAATCGTTCCAGAACATATACCTTAACCCGTGACAAAAGCGCCGAGATGACTTCAAACGATGGGTTCTCAGTGGTAGCACCGATTAAGACAATATCACCTTTTTCAACATATGGTAAAAATGCATCTTGCTGGGCTTTATTAAAGCGATGAATCTCATCTATGAAAATATATGTTTTCTGCCCGGACATCTTCTTGAAACTGCCAGCTTTGGAAATAACAGCTTTGATTTCTTTGATACCAGATGTGACCGCCGAAAACGGAACAAATAATCCGCTTGTTGATTTTGCGATTATTTCCGCCAATGTTGTTTTTCCGGAACCCGGAGGTCCCCAAAAAATAACCGACCCGACCCGATCTTCATCAATAGCTTTTCTAAATGGTGTCCCGGAACCCACAATTTTTTTCTGGCCGTGAAACTCATCAAAAGTCTGCGGACGCATCCGATTCGCGAGCGGTGCTTTCAAATTGTTGGCAGAACCGTCCTGTTTTTCGTTTTTATTGTTCCCAAACAGTTCCATAGATAGAAATAATATAACATTTCTAAAGAGAAATAGCGAAAATTAAAAAATAATGTGATATGAACTTAATTATAAAACTGTAAACAAACGATCCCAGCGTGTGCTCGATGGGAAATTGGTCAGGAAATAATAAGCAAATTCAAACGGTGTTTGAATATACGGAAACGATGCTTCCGGGGCCGAATCATCAGGTGTCCATGACCAATAAACAAATATTGCCTTACCCTTAATATTTTCTTTTGGCAAAAATCCCCAGAAACGACTGTCCTGACTATCATCGCGATTATCGCCCATAACGAAATATTCATTCTCTGGAACCTGTACCGGTCCAAAATTATCCCGCATAGACAGTTGTGCGGCCATTATTTTGGGATCATCGTATTTAACATTTGGAAATATCTCTGCCAAGCGGTTATCAACATAAACGACCTTATCGATAACCTCGACTGTTTGACCCGGAAGAGCAACTATTCTTTTAATATAGTCACGAGTTGGATTCAGCGGAAATTTAAATATGATAATATCGCTGATAGCCGGTTCGGTATATGAATAAGCAAGTTTATTGACAAATATATAATCACCCTCAAATAGAGCGTCTTCCATTGAACCTGATTCGACCCGATATGCCGAGACCACAAACAAGCGTAGTAAGATTGCGGCGACAAGCGATATTAAAATAACTTCGATATACTCGCGCCAAAGTGGTTTAGGCTCTTTTCGCTTTAGAAGTTTATCGACTTTCTCTCTAACTTCAGTTTGCTGAAGGTCATTAAAGAATAGATTATTGTCCATATCTCAAGCTATCGGAATTGTTGACTTTTTCTTTAATTCATAAATCCCTTAATTATAAAAACTTACAAAAAATGAATTGACACCATTGTTTATAAGTCCTTATGCTTTAATTAATAATTAATTAACAAACGGAGTTTATATGAAAGAGAAGATCCAAACCGATAACGCCCCGTCAGCGATTGGGCCATATTCGCAGGCAATTAAAGTTTCCGGACAAACCATGATCTTTTGTTCGATGCAGATCGCTCTGGATCCCGACGGAAGCAGATTAGTTGGGGCATCCGCCGCTGATCAGGCTGATCAATGTCTCAAAAACCTGCAGGCGGTTTTGACCGCGTCGGGAGCGGAACTTAAACATGTGGTCAAAACGATAGTATATCTTACCAACATGGGTGATTTCGTGGCTGTCAATGATACCTATGGCAAATATTTCACGATGGATAAACCGGCGCGTGGAGCGGTCGAGGTTGCCCGTTTGCCCAAAGATGCCAAAATCGGTATCGAAGCTATCGCGGTGATATAGTTTTTGACCAATCATTATTGTGCTGTCGGGTCGCCACACCCGATAGTTTGAATGTGGCCGGTTGGTTTTCAAACCGACCGGCGGGATTCAGGCGGGTCTGAAGACCCGCTCGGCACATTATATTAGTAATATCATTTCGTCTCTCTTAATATCTCTTCATTTTTCTCAATATCATTTCGTCTCTCTTAATGTCATTCCCGCGTACGCGGGAATCCAGGTTTGATTCTATTAATTTATATAAACTCCTTGTAACTACATCACCTCCATAAAATTACAGCAAAATGGGTTCGTTCCTTCACTTTTGAGATTTTACTACCAACTCAATGTTGATTCTGCGCGTTCCATAATAAGGGGTTCTTGTTAACAGTTTAAGTTCTCCTTGTATTATGTTCTCTAAGAATTAAAGAAGGGTATTAATCAACATTAATGTTGTAGTGAAATTGTAGGACCGAACAATTAATCTATTGACAAATAAAATATCTATTATTAGATTGTAATATGTTCAAAGTAAAGAGCATATATTTTATTTGATTTTTTAATTCATTAGTCTGCCTTTGTGGATGGGCTGGTCATATTAATATAAATATGGAGGATTGTATTTATGTGGGTGTGGGATCTATTTAAGGATTGGTTTGGATTTATGGCGGATGTCTATTCTAATGACCCATTATCAGGGGCTATAATTACACTTGCTGCATATCCGGTATATAAAATATTAGAAAAAAAAGAAATATATACGCCAAAAATACGAGCTATACTTATTTTCATTGGTTGGACTGTGGCAACCACGATTCTAGGAGTTTTCATAAAAGCAATTGGTGGCTTATGGGATTATATAGCATTTGTATATGATAAATTCGAGCAGGAACCTATCTTCGTAACCATAATATTCTTAATCAACATTATTGCGTATTTTGTTTGGGGATGGATTTGGAAAAAGCGGGGTCCGAATATTTTTTGGAGGATATTAATATTAATTGGTGCCTTTACGCTTTTGACTTCATTTACGCCTTTATATTCTGCTATTATGGGCAATTAAATTAAAATCGGCCTACTTTTAAGTATTAGATATAATTGGCAGGATCACAGGGATCCTGCCCTACAAAACTGAAACTTCATAAAATAATATAGAATTTAATTAATACTTCTGCAATCTAAAATAAATTGGGTCAGTCTACCGCAAGCGGATAGGCTGCCCAATGTAGTTTTTTATTGCCTTAAAAAGTTTCTTTCCAGATTATCGGGTTAGTTGAAATACTAACACTTCCCGAATCAATCAATTTGATATCAACTCTTTTTTGTTCAACATCTATGGAGTATACTGAAGTGTCATTTGCTATAAAAAATAAATTATATTTGCCTTCGCTAAATTTAAGAAGATGCGAACCAGTTGCAGGTCTACGCCAATCTGGATTATAAACATCAGATTCTGGCGCATGATCACTAATTGATATAAATATATTATTGTTATCTCTTGTTTCCTTATAGTGAATTTTAAATCCATTTTTTGAATATATTTTGTCAGACATTAAATCGAGAGATAAACTTCCATCGGTGATAAATGCGGGCATTATTCTTAATGGTTTTCCAAATACCGTATCAGTAGGAGTATACTGTTCTCTGTTTCCAAGCGATCGCGTTAATCGTCCAGTATATGTTTCGCAACGAAAGCATAAAGTCATCAGCTCTTTTTCAAAACCCCTTTTTTCGATTTCGTATTTAATTTGAGAATAATTATCTGAAATTATGCTATCCGTTCTAAAAAAACATCCAACTCTTGAATCTATGATAATACCCGATCTATTTTCGGGGAAGATGTTTACTTTAAAAATAGTTATCGAATCGTGGGCAATTCTGATTGTTGCATAATCACAACAACATTTACCATAACCAAGAGATTTATAGGAGCTGTTAAAAGTTTCCCCCATAATCATTAAATCGTATTCACCAGTAGGGAGACTATCAATAATAAATTGATGTCCATTAAAACGTTCTATTTGGATTTTGAGTATAGTAGTATCAGCCCATTGATTTTGCTTTAATCGCAAAGAACGTGAGGCATCGGATTTTTTCATATAAACTGTGGCAATTACACCAATACTGTCATAATGACCAGCGATTGATCCCGCAAATGCACCATATTTTGATTGCGCGATTTCTTCTGCATGAGATGAGCATAAAGGAATCAATAACAATATCAAAATGATTATTTCTCTTGAATATCTCATTCTTACTTATTATACAAAAAATTAGTAAAATAATCCAGAATAATGTTTCTCAAATTATTTTTGATAAATCGGGAAGTAAATCGTCTTTAGTGTGTATAACCCTCAGACGATATAAATAATCCCCGGACTATAATACCTCGCCCATCAGTTGGTCCGGGAAGCAAATAATTAAGACCCATCTAAAAAATGAAGGAGGAAATAATGCGTACAAAAACATTTAACACAAAAATTATGGTTTTACTTTTTTGCCTTATTGCGGGCAATCTTGGGGCCGTTTCAGTAGCCGAAAAAAAGGTAGATTCAAAAATTACAGATGTAACAGTTTACCAGAATCGGGCAAAAATTACTCGTGAGGTGACGTTGTCACTTTCCAACGGAGATTATTCACTGCTGTTTGAAAACATTCCTATTTTATCTGACGAAACATCATTTCATGCTTCCGCAGATGGAAACAGCGATCCAAGGATTTTGGGATTGAGTCATCAAATTAACGAGCATCTAAAAACGCCGCAAGAAAAGGTCGCGAATCTTGAAAAAGAGATCACTGATATTGAACAGGGAAGACTTATGGAAGTTGACTACAGACTTGCTGTTTTGGAACGAAAAAGAGAATTTTTGCTATCTCTTCTAAATCAGTCCGGGCAGACAATGACTGATGAGATAAAAAGAAGTAATATTAATGCCACCAGTTGGAACGATGCTTATCAGTTTTTTGGCGATAAATTAGGAATACTATCAGACTCGCTCAGGCAGTATCGGTTATGGTCAGAAACATTGAAAGACAGCCTGAGGATACAAAAAAGAGAGGTGGCTTCATTACGGTCGACCCGGGGCAATCGAACAAGAACAGTGCAGGTCGATCTACGATGTGAATCTGAAGGTGAAATAACCATAGCGCTTGATTATATTGTCAGCAATGCCGGCTGGGTACCTATATATGATGCCCGTCTGAATTCTGATGCCGACAGGGTGGAACTTGAGATGTTTGCAGAGGTCACTCAAAAAACCGGTGAGGATTGGGAAGATGTCAAACTCACTTTCTCAACCGCTCACCCAGGTCGTTCTGCCGGACCGGGTCAAATCGGGACATGGTTTATTGAAGAAAGAACTCCGGTTTATTCTGATGGTCAGTCAAGATATAAAAGGCAATCTCGCAGTAAAAAAGAAATAGAGTCTATGCCTGTTCAAAATGTCGATGAATTGTTGCGGGAAACTGCCGGAGTTGTTACCACAAATGAGGGTGATATTGTAATACGAGGAGGTCGAGCAGGAGGAGCGGGTTATATTGTTGATGGTGTCAGGATTGGTGATCCATTGGGCGGTTACGGACCAGTTAATCTTGGGTTATCAATAGGAGATATCACCAGATTTGCCGCCAATTTTGAAACCAATCGGAAGGAAACTATTATTTCAGGTGAAAAAACAACCCGGGCACCGATCGCTACATGGGAGCTTGAGGCCAAAACGAGTTTGATATGCCGACCAAAATTAAATCAGGCAGTTTTCCGTCAGGTCGAGGTAACAAATCAATTTGATTTTCCGCTTCTTCGCGGTCAGGTCAGCCTTTTTGCTGGATCTGATTTTATCGGAAAAACAAGTCTGAATAGTTTAATCGCTCCCGGTCAAACATTTGATCTTCCGTTTGGCGTAAACAATAATATTGATGTTAAAAGAAAGCTGGTTTCAAATAAGAGATCAGTATCAGATGATAGAATCAAAATTAACAGAACAATCGAGATAAAAATAAAAAACTGGAGCAATTTCACCACTGAATTAGCTCTGGAAGAATCATTTCCGGTTTCGCAGGACAATCGGATAAAAACAAAATACAAAAAGATGAATCCCAAACCAGATGAGATCGACAAGCAGGGTAAGGCAAACTGGAAGTTGATATTGGAACCGGGCGAGGAGAAAGTTGTTAGTTTCACTTTTGAAATCAGCCATCCAAAAGAAATGAGATTGTCTGGTATTTGATACATTATTGATTAGTCGCATAATCCAAAAAGACCCGGAAAACTCTGGGTCTTTTTTTATCTTTTTCTTAGTGTTATCAAGAGTCTATAGATATTAATTATTCTTATAGACAAACAATATGTCAATTATTAGATTGTAGTATGTTTAAAATTAAAGAAACCCACCGTAAACGGTGGGCCACCTAGGCAACTCAGACAATAACTGAAGATAATAAGGACTTAATAATATGCCTGGAAATATGAAACCATGTTTTAAATGTGGAAATACCACCAATAGTAATAATATTCAGTTATTTGACTATACTATTTGCCAGACATGCAAATCCAAACTGGGATTATACAACGACGAAACCATAAAAGGGCATATTAAAAAATATAAGGATAAATCAAAAGATCATTCCTATGCAAAGGAAATTAGTGGCAGGCTAACCCTTTTAGAGAAAGACTATAACAGGAAAAGAATAAAACTCCTCCATATTCAAGAGCGATTACGGTTTATATCAAATACTAATTATGCCAAAGTTAATCTAACAAGTTTGGAAAACCTTTTTCGCGAGGCACAAGCATGTCAAAAATGCTATCCAGGAGAAAAAATCCAAGTGCCATTACCTGATCAAATGAATTCAAATGAGAATGCGGACATAATGATGGTATTTCAACGCCCCGGAAGATTAGGAGCTGGCAAATCCGGTCGTATTTCTTATGAAAATGATGACCCCTCTGCCAATTTTTTGAAGGAATGTCTTGAGCAAACTGGATTGATTCATGGAAAAATATTTATTACTAATGTCTGCTTATGCTACCCATTAATTGATGGGTACCGAGATAAAAATCCAAATGTAAGGGAAATTAAGAATTGTCATTATTGGCTAAATAGGCAATTGGAAATTGTAAAGCCAAAATTGATTGTAACCGCTGGCGTAGACGCATTAGGGTCTATTTTGCGTTTTATAAATCGCTGGCCAGTTCCTGGTGGGTTTAGACTGCGCGATTTTATTGGCATTCCTATCACTGACACAACTCCTGTGATTTACCCGGTTGCTCATACTTCTGGTAGAGGACGAGCAAATAGAAATCCAGTTTTACAGAAACAAGATTGGTTAAAAATTCCAGAGATTCTAAAATCGTTATAAAATATTTGCGAAAATAAAGCTGTAATATTGGCATCAGATTTTTTCTTTCATTTTTTTCGCTTTTCTTTCAATAAATTGCTTGACAAACAAACAAAACGATATTTCTTGTTGGAGTTAGTTTGTGACAGATGTCACAAAGTGGCAAAGACCACAAAGTGCAAGAACGCTGGTAAGGTAGGAATAAAATAATGGCTCCGTATGCGGCAGTTCTGATCTTCTTGTTAGTAGGTATAGGGATAGTTCTCTTTACCTTTTTTCTATCCAGCCTGATAAGGCCCTCTCGTCCATATAAAGCTAAAAACCAAAGTTATGAATGCGCTGAGCAACCTATTGGTGATTCCTGGGTACGGTTCAATAATCGTTTCTATATTTTCGCGCTGATATTTGTTGTCTTCGATGTTGAGGCGGTTTTTCTATTTCCATGGGCAGTCGCGTTTGGGCAACTTGGTCTGTTTGCTCTGGTGGAGATGATTATCTTCATCATGATTTTGGTCTTTGGTCTCTTTTATGCCTGGAAGAAAGGGGTCCTTAAGTGGGTATAATCAAAAAGGTCCCGGTATATGCCGAAAAATTCCCCGGCGGTGGTATTGTTACCACGTCGCTTAATTATGTATTAAGCCAGTCGCAGGCCAGTTCGCTCTGGTATCTACTATTTGGAACTGCCTGTTGTGCTATTGAACTGATGGCAACAGGGGCGTCACGTTACGATTTTGACCGTTTTGGGATGATATTTAGAGCCTCACCACGGCAGTCTGATTTGATTATTGCCGCTGGGACGATCACCAAAAAAATGGCTCCAAGATTGAAACTATTACATGACCAAATGGCCGAACCGCGTTATGTTATCGCGATGGGCGGCTGTACTGTTGGCGGTGGGCCGTTTTATTATGACAGTTATGCTGTTGAAAAAGGTATCGATCATATTGTTCCGGTTGATGTTTATATCCCGGGATGTCCTCCACGACCGGAATCGCTTTTTGAGGGATGTTTGAAACTTCAGGAAAAAGTCAAAAAACAG
>JAAERC010000184.1 GCA_024230695.1 Candidatus Zixiibacteriota bacterium | reverse complement strand
GTCCTTCGGCGATGGCATCAACCAGATCGCGATTGGTCGCCGCAATCACTCTTGTATTTGATCGATATGCCTTATCACTTCCAACCGGATAAAAGCTTCCACCCTCGAGAACTCGCAATAGTTTGACCTGCATGTTTGGCTGGGTTTCGCCTATCTCATCGAGGAAAATAGTTCCCCCATCGGCTTGGCGAAATAAACCATCCCGACGACCCACCGAACCGGTAAAAGCTCCCTTTTCGTGTCCAAATAGTTCTGATTCAAGAACCCCTTCGGCCAGAGCACCACAATTAACCGCCATAAATTTATTACTGGCGCGAGCGGAATATTTATGAATAGCATTAGAAACAAGCTCTTTTCCAGAACCGGATGGTCCAATGACCAAAACTGAAATATCAGTTGGCGCAATACGATCGATCGTCTCGGCGATCACCTTTATTTTTGATGATAATCCAACCATGCCAAAATTTCTCAAAAGTTCTTTTTGCCTCAATATTTTTTTAACTCGTTCTTTAATAACTTTTGGACCGGCGGTTGGATTTATAAAACCGTTATAAAATGTCTCGTCATCTAATTCTTTTTCAAATGCTGATTCGGTGATCTCCCAAATATCAACAAAAGGGGCACGACGTCTGATTTTCTTGACCATTCCGGTTTTAAGACCCGGAAAATTCTCGGCAATAAGAATTAAATCAATGGCTCGCTCTTTTAGAATTGAATATAATATTGACAGTTCGCTAACATACTCACCAACAGAATCAAAACTATTTTTGAATGCTGATGTTTTTTGAAACTGTTCGGTCTGAGCCAGAATTAAGATATTATTTTTCATTTTTTCCGACGTTTCTTTTTTTGCACTGGTTTCCAACTCTTTTGTCTATTATTGATTTTGGGCTTCTTTGTCCGCTTCCGCTTCTGCCCCTCTTCTTTGGATTCAACCAGAATTAGATCTAATTCGCTTTTTGGAATATCGATTGAAAGAACACCGACCTTTACTTTGTCCCCAAGACGAAATATCCGTCCATTTCGACGTCCCACCAACCGAAATCGTTTTTCATCAAAATTATAATAATCATCATCAAGACTGGAAAGACGGACCATCCCCTCTACGCCGACTTCATTTAATCTTACAAAAAAACCAAAATTGAGCATCCCCGAAATCACTCCATCGTAC
>JAAERC010000183.1 GCA_024230695.1 Candidatus Zixiibacteriota bacterium | reverse complement strand
TAAACTTGGCAAAAAGATTGATAACTCAACGACCAGAGCTCCGTGGAATGAAACATTTTATAAAATCTTAAAAGAACTATATAGTTCCGATGAAGCCGAACTGGCCGTAAGAATGCCATATGGATTAGCATCGTTTGATAAAATTGCCACAGTGTTGATGAATTCATCTCGTTGAGCCCGCTTATTATTAGATTCAATTCCTTTTGTGAATGCGTCAAAGGATTTTTCTATTTGTGGGATAAAGAGTTAGGTCTTTTATAATATAGTTCGATAGTAGTAATCCTATTATAATATTTTTAATCATTGACATTAATATCAAAGTTAGTATTATAAGTATTATAAGTAGTTATCAAATCGCCAATATAATTAATTTCTGAGGCAATACAATAAGTGGTTTTCTCATTTTAAGCAAAATTGTAAGGACTGTTTTATGGAAAAGGGTTACTTTCTATATTTGTATGCAATATCGCTAGGAATTGTATCATATCTAATATGTCTTTCAATAGGTATAAAATTCAATAATTTAAAAAAGTTTTTCTTTGAGGGCAATTCGGTTCTAAAGGCTATGTCAAGTATTGTCGGCTCCATAGTATCAGCCACCATTTTATTAACTGGCCTCGCTTTCGGATATGCGATGTATGGGTTTATAGCAGTACCATTTTTTATCATTCCTGGAATTACAGGACTTCTCTTATTTCTAAGAAAACGTGCGATAGTGGTTATGGCCACATCAGGAGAAATTGGATCAGAGGGGGCAGCTATGGAGGAAGAAGATGCGGTTGTTAATGTTTTCTGTTCTCCAAAATTCTGCAGTAAACCCGATTTATATTGTTGGTTAAGTTTGCTCTACCTATTTATGTTGGCAATAGTAGAAATTTCAATATTAAAGGCGGGTGCGGAAATTTTGTTTCCGGGTGACCTTTGGGCTATTGCATCAGTTTATATAATTGTTATTATCGCTGCTCTCTATGTTTATGTAGGTGGCTTTAAGGGCGTGTTAGTGACTGATGTCGTTCAATTAATCTTAATGGCCGTTGCCGCTTCGTTCATAATCTCAGAAATTTCATTCAAAGGTGCAGGCAACTATATAATCAATCATTTAATTGCGGCAGACTTTATAACAACCATTATTGCCGTTTTTGGATATGGAATTGCGGCACTGACATTTGGTGGAAGTGCTCCAGAGTTATGGAAACGCGTTATCACTCTAAAATCAAAGAAAAAGATTAATTGTTCATCATGGTTTTCAGCTCCATTAGTTATTATTGCAGGTTTTTTTCCTGTTCTTATAATGATAATGAGCGATATTGATCCAAACATTGTCTCTTCACTTGAAGATACTTTCATTATATGGAAAAATATTTTGTCTAACAATGTGGCTCTGTTTTCTGCCTCATTTATAATTCTTTTGGTCACAGCTGTATTCACAACAATTGATACTCAGTCAATCACAATAGGTCAACTTCTTCGGATTCTTGGCAAAATGAATAAGCCATTGAGCAAGATGCTATTTTCGTCAATAGATGTTCGTAAATGGATGGTACTCTCCATGATTGTTGCTCTGGCGATAGGTGTGCGTATTAATCTTGAGATTTGCATGTACATTGGAGCCTATGCTATTAGTCTCACTATCCCTCTGTTTATACTAACTCATATAGAACACAAATTCTCTCTGGCCAATGGTTTGTCTATACCGAAAAAGGCTTATATTATTGCAATCGTATTGTCTTTATTCGCTATTTTTCCAGTTTATATTTTTAGTCAGAGCGGAACACCAAAGCTAGAATACATTTTCCTTGGCATGTCTATGACAAACTTAATATGCGTTGGAGGAATAGCCTATTTTAGAAGAGAAAGGAAAATAGATGAAGTTTGAAGCAATAAAGAGATATGCTACACAATATTGCATTTTGATTTCTATAGGTGTCCTACTGGCTGTAGCTCCTGATTGGCAGAAATTAGTAAGTGAGGAACTCCTTAATTTCCCCCGTTTATTCAAATCTGAGCCAATTGCAATATCCTCGTTTGATCTAAATGCCATTAATTCAGGCGCTTCAAAAGTAAAAAGAGTATTTGTCATGTACTTTGATGGAAACCAAGTTAATAGTACAGAAATATATGATTCCATAGATAGCAATCAACTATGGTATTCTAATGTGGCAGGCAAGGATGTGAATCTAGATACGACCAATTCTCGCCGAGTAATGGGTTTAACGTCTGAGACTGAGAATAAGTTTTTTGTAATTACTGGTATGACGGCAAATATAGTCTCGAGGGATTATCCTCAAGTAGTAATAAAGTCTAGTTCGAGGCTACTTAAAGATATGTATGCTAAGGTTTTTGGAATCTCTTTATTATGCTGTGCTATTATGGTAGTGTTATTGAAGCGTGGCAAAACTCAGCTTGAAAAAGGCGATACTGAAAATAAGTCGCCAGTAGAAGCTGCCTAATAGATTGAATTCTTTTGCAGAGAATAGTATTGAGGATTTATCTCATGGTTGTATAATTTGTTAGAATCTCGACAGTTAAGTAGCTTGACAAGCTAATTTACAATCAGGAATAGAATATATTTTTGTGATTATTGGCAATTTCCAGTTTTATTATGTATATGTACAAAATATATGGTAAGAATGTCCCAAATATCCTAGGGAATGTCGCGAGTTCTAGTATCCTCAAACCAATTAAAAAGGCCTTGATGAGCAATCGGCTTCGTTCCCGATTTCTGGAGACAATAAAAAAGTCTGGTTGATAAAACTATTAATTTCTCATATATTATTTTCAGGTAAGGAAAGATTGAATAATAAATGAAGATTTATTCAATTTCGGCGTATATAAATAAACAGTTCAAGTTATTTATTAGTAGTAGAACGACAAATGACGAAAGTTAAGAGTATCTATGTACAAATTAACCGGCACCGATGGTAATAAATTCTATTCCTGGGATATTGTAAAAGGAACCTATTTAATCGGTCGAGATGAAAAAGCAGATTTTAGTTTGCCGCATAAGACCGTTTCAAGGAAACATGCTAAAATAGAAATTGATTCCTCCGGGGAGAAGTTGTTTTTGATCGATCTTGGTAGTCGTAATGGAATTGCCGTCAATGATAAACGAATCGAGGGAAAAATCCAATTAAATCTCGGCGATTCAATTATGTTTGGGCAAACCGAATTTAAGATATCTTCTGATAAGGAAGCAAATTCATCACAGCCATCGTTTCCTAAAACGACCCTATCAGGTGACGAACCGATTAAATCTGTTTTTCTTTCTATTAATGAAGCCCTCAAACCACTTCCTAAGAAAGTCAGTGAACTTCCAGACCTTTTGCCGACATTGTTTGATATGGCCAAACTGCTGGTTTTGGCTGAACCAAAAGAAGTGATGCTTCAAAAATCATTACAGGCTATTTCAAAAATTATTCCGGCACAGCGGTTGATGGTGCTGTTTGTATCAGAGGATCAAGAGGATGTTTATACCGCCGCCAGCATATTGCCTGAGGGTTCTGACCCCGGTAAACTAACTTTATCAAAAACCATTATTAATGATATAATTGCCAATAAGAATGCTATTTTAATAACTGACCCGACCGAAGACCCGCGTTTTGCAGAGCAGAAATCAATTATTTTATCAGAGATGAAATCTGCGATGGCGGTTCCATTGTTTGATGAAGGTAAGGTATTGGGTATTCTATATGTTGACACGACTTTGCCGATGCATGTTTATAATGATGATTATCTTCGCGTTATGGCGACCTTTGGCAATATTATAGCTTCCAAACTGTTAAATTATTCGCTTCTATCTGAACGACAGGAAAAAGAGGTGATAAAAAGAGAATTAGATAAGGCCTCATCAATTCAAAAATCATTATTGGTTGACGATCCACCCGAAGTTGAGGGATATGATGTTTTTGCTTTTCAGGAGCAATCGCGTTCAGTTGGTGGTGACCTGTATGATATGGCCTTGCTCAATGATGGTCGTTTTCTTTTTATGGTTGCTGATGTCAGCGGTAAAGGGATGGGAGCGGCATTATTGATGTCGAATATTTTGGCATCATTTCGAATACTATACGATGTTGATTGTTTTGATCTGAAAAAGGCAGTTGAAAAAGTATCAATACAGCTTTTTAATAACAGCCGACCGGGAGATTTCGCCACCTTGTTTATTGGGATCCTTGACCCGGTTACAGGCAAAGTTGATTTTGTAAACGCCGGACATAATCCTCCGCTTCTTCTCAGAAAAAATGGTAAGATGGAAAAACTTGAGCCGGGTGGAGCAATGATCGGTGCTTTTGATTTTGTGAAATGGGATGCCGATTCAGTTGAATTATCAGATGGTGATTTGATATTTATTTTTTCCGATGGTGTCACTGAGGCTGATAATGGTGATGAACAGTATGGCGATGATAGAACTGAAAAATATATTTTAGAGACCGATAAATCAAAAACAAAAGAGATTATATCTGAATTAATGGACAATATTGAGACATTTATGGGCGATGCGCCACATTCGGATGATATAACTATGTTGGCCTTAAAAAGGAGTGCGAACTGATGTTAAACCCAGATCAGAATTTGGATCATTTTAAGGTAATAAGTAAAATAGGCGAAGGTGGCATGGGCGAGGTTTATCTTGCCGAGGATCAAAAACTGAGCCGTAAGGTAGCGTTAAAAGTTCTTCCAAGTGATTTACTTGAAAACAAAGATCGACTGGAACGCTTTTATCGCGAAGCCAAAACCGCCGCGAAAATAACACATCCAAATGTAATGTCTATATATGACTTTGGTACTTGTCGGCCCGAAGGTTACGACAATGATTTGAATTATATTGTAATGGAACATATCGATGGTCAATCATTAAAGGACTATTTGGCAAATCGTAATGTTTCAATGACCGAACGTCTAAAAATATCAGAGAAAATAGTCAGGGGATTATCCGCCGCGCATAAATTAAATATTGTGCATCGTGATATCAAAACCGACAACATCATGATCGACTCAAATGGTGAACCAAAGATCCTCGATTTTGGATTAGCAAAACCGTTTGACTCGGTTTTTTCCAGCGATGGCGGTGACCAAACTGTCACTGCCTCTCAGGATCTGACTCAGGATGGAAAAATTCTGGGAACGGTTACTTATATGTCACCTGAACAAGCGAGGGGAGAAGTTGTTGATGCCCGCTCGGATATATTTTCTTTTGGGATAATGATGTATAAAATATTTGCCGGAGAATATCCTTTTGACGGCGGTGATAGAGTTTCAACTATCGCCAAAATTTTGGAATCAAGGCATACTCCAATTCGAGATAAAAATGAAACGCTTCCCCCTGAATTAGAAAGAATTATTGACAAATGTCTTCAAAAAAGCTCGGAT
>JAAERC010000182.1 GCA_024230695.1 Candidatus Zixiibacteriota bacterium | reverse complement strand
CGGACACAAAAATTGCCAGAATAAAAACAAGGTTAACAATCGATCCAACAGTAGTGAACATTTTAAGTCTTTCATTAAAAAGACGTTTAAATATCATCCCAAAACAGCCGATACCACCTAGAATATATCCGAAAATGGCAGAGATTCCGGCAACCTTTGTCAAAATAACTCCAAAGGTACCCATTGGTCCGACAATAGCCGAGACGACTATCAAACCGGCCATAATTATCGCCAGATACAGACCAAAATGGAAGGCCCACGACCAGAACCATAACCCTTTGTTTGATTCCCAAACACCTTTGAGCAATATGATTTCCGGAAGCATCACACTTAATTCACTTAATTTTGAAACATGCCTTGGTTTTGTCCACCAGTCTAATTCTTCATAATACGAGCCGCCATATTTCGCCTTCCTAAAACCTTCATGCGGCACTGGATATAGATCCCACCGAAGATGCGCCGGCGTATTGGCAATTCTCATGAAACGGTAAATCACCGTAATCAAGAAAATCAGAATCGACAGATAAGTCACGATGTTAAGTATCATTTCCTGAGTTCCTTACTTATATGTTTTGCTATTCTT
>JAAERC010000181.1 GCA_024230695.1 Candidatus Zixiibacteriota bacterium | reverse complement strand
GCAAAAAGCCGGGCTTCTTGATGAGGGTATCATCCCTGAGGATGAATTAACTTATCAGTTTGTTAATTATGACTGGCCGGGCAATATTCGTCAAATGGAAAATAAAGTCAGCCGTTTGGCGGCAATGCTTTCTATAACAAATGAAGGTTCACTCGTTGAGCTGGCAAGATCTTTCTTTGAGGAGAAAATCGAAGAAGATACAAAAACACTCTTTGAGAAAGTTGAAATCTATGAGAAAAAACTTCTCATGGAAGCTCTGGTTTCCACCGACGGAAACAAATCTCAAGCGGCTCGAATGCTGTCGATTCATGAATCGACCTTTCGGGCAAAAATGAAGCGATACTCTCTTGGAGGCACAGTCAACTGAGATAACGGGGCTCAAAGTGCGCCATGGATGGCGCCTAAGACTGTCTCCCGGGCTATCAGGCGGCGTTTATACGCCGCCTGTTTTTATATTATCATTTATATTTAGGCTTAATATCAAATTTGATATTAACCAATTATCTATATATCCGATTATAAATAAATAGAGAAACTGAGTCTGGAAATAACAAAAGGGGATATTTCAATTATGAGCCAGACACCAATTGGAACACTTTTCTGCGATTGGGAAATTAAATCAGAGTCACTAAATCAGACAGATTTTTTCAATCTACCTGATTTAAAAGGGTGCAAAGTACTCTTTTTTGATCCGCTCAATTTTGCAAATAAAAATAATTTAAGAGAAAACATAAACGACCCATGGGCCCGCGAAAACATATCACTATCTGAAGCAGATTTTCAGAAATATGTTTTAAATGTTAAAGAATCGGTCGATCAAATCCGTAATTTTATTTATGATGGCGGTCTTTTGGTGATACGTTCTGTTTTACCAAATTCACATATTACTGTCAGAAAAAAAAGTAATTCCAGCAGTAGTCAGTATGTTAAATCAGTTATTTCTCCATTTTTCTGGTTAGAGGAATTCTTGGGTAAGTACTCATTTAATCATGCCAACGAAACCAGAATTCGTTTTTTGAAAGAAGAAAGTATTCTTCATTCGATTTTCCAAAATACATCAATCAAATGCCAGCAAACACAAACAGTTTTTCCGAAAGGGAAAACTGAAGTAATTGCCGACAATAGTAAAAAACCGCCTCAATCGGTGATCTCCAAAGTTATATTCCCACCTAAGAAAGGTGAGATATATTTTATTCCCAAATTTATCATCAAAGGTGAATCTCTTCTGCTGGCTAAGGCTTTTTTGGCGATTGCTGATGATTCCGCCAAAATGCTGCTTCGGCCAAATTGGCTTTATAACTATGAAAAAGAATTGGGTTTGGCCAGTCAGTACACAAATGCAATAGATGAAATCAATTTTGAAATTGAAAAATTAAAAAGAAAAAGAGCATCACTTCTTCATAAAAAAGATGAATCGGAGATATATACCGATCTCTTATTTAAAACTGACGATAATCTTGTCAAGGTCGTTAAAAAGAGTTTGCGATTGGCAGGAATTATCTCGCCACAACCCCCATCTATTATTGAAAAAGCAAATTTTGATTTTTATTATCGAGACAAATTGGCTCCAAATATTGTCGGACAAGTTGTTTCAACCGAAGATGGTCCGGTTTCTTTTGAGATATTCGAAGCGTTTCTGGAAAAGGTCGATAGCTGTATGCTCAAAAAAAATGATAAGGCTATATTTGTGGCAAATGCCGATTTTCTGATCGACCCCAAGAAAAGAAAAGAGTGGTTTGACAAAGAAACTATATTGATGGGCCGGTCGCGCGGAATTTGCCTGTTAACAACGGCCGAAATGTTTATATTATCTTGTTATCTTCTGGGACGCAGTGATTCATCGAGTGGTAAAGCTATTAAAGAATCTTTAAAGAAAGATATTTTCAGTTGCAATGGTCTTTTCAGATTCAACCAGGAAAAATTCTACGCCCGCAAAGGGTAGGATAATTATTTCAAATAATTTATTCTTTAAATTTACAATTTCCTTATTGTCTATTATATTAACCAAATGGTATGGGTAAATGAAAAGAAAATCGAGAAATCGATTCTGGTCGGATTGGCCAAGGATTCACGACAACGAGATGAAGTTGAAGCATCGCTTGACGAATTGGCAGAACTGGCGAAATCAGCCGGTGCCAAAGTAATCTCCAAACATGTTCAAACCAGAAGACCAGACCCAAAATATTATATCGGCAAAGGTTTTGTCGAGAAGCTAAAAGAAAAAATCGACAACGAGGGAATCAATCTGGTTATTTTCGATGACCTCCTCTCCCCCGCCCAACAGAAAAATCTTGAAAATAAATTTGACCTGAAAGTGATCGACCGCTCAATTTTAATACTTGATATATTTGCACTCCACGCCCGAACTGCGGCGGCCAAGTTACAGGTAGAACTTGCTCAACTAGAATATATGCTGCCGCGACTAACTGGAGCCTGGACTCATTTTAGCCGGCAAGAAGGTGGTATTGGAACCAAGGGACCTGGTGAGACCCAGCTTGAAATAGACAGACGAAGAGTCAGAACCAGGATTTCTCATCTTAAAAAAGATATCAAAAAACTGGGAAAACAGCTACAAACCCAAAGAAAAAGCCGCCAAAGTTTATTTAAAGTTGCCTTAATAGGTTACACCAATGCCGGTAAATCGACCCTTTTTAATCGCCTGACAAAATCAAAAGTCGAAGTAGCTAATAAACTTTTTACAACCCTTGATTCAACCACCAGAGTGATGTCACAAGGATTCCCGGACAAAATCATTTTTACCGACACGGTTGGATTTATCAAAAAACTCCCGCATCAATTAGTGGCATCATTTAGATCGACCCTTGAGGAAGTAACTCTTGCCAATCTTTTGCTTCATGTGGTTGATTCATCAGATCCGTTCTGCAGTGAGAAAATCGAGCAGACAAGAGCGGTTTTACGCGAGTTAAAGGCGGGAGATATTCCTACTGTGTTGGTTTACAACAAGATAGATAAAGCGGACGAAACAGATGGGAATAATCAGGATGGAACAGTATTTCACATCTCGGCCCTAAAAGATTTGGGGCTCAAAGATTTAAGAGCCGAATTATCCTGTCAACTCGGCCTTTATTCCTATAAATCATATTAAGAATAATAAAAGACTGCCGATTTTTAGTATTAGGAGGTAAGCCCTAATGGCTAAAACTATTCTGATTGTAGATGACAACCCAAATATGTCCAGCCTGCTTGTGGAAATGCTGGAGGTTTTTCAATATGAAGCTGAACGTGCCAATAATGGACATGAAGCTCTTGAGAAAATAGAACAAAATGATTTTGCGATGGTTATTACCGATATGCGGATGCCTAAAATGACCGGACTGGAACTACTTCACGCCATAAAAGAAAATAAGCCAGAATTGCCGGTAGTTATGATCTCTGGTTATTCGGTTGAGGAATGCGACTCCGCGCAAGTAAAAATCAAAGCTGATGGATTTTTAAATAAACCATTTATGATGGCTGATATAGAAAAACTTCTCTCCGAAATACTTTAAACTTGATATTTTCCTTTTCGTCTATTACCTAATAGGATGTCTGAGCAAAATAGCAATAGCTATGATATGCCTATTGATGGTACCCTTGACCTTCATCTTTTTTTACCCAAAGAAATTAAACAACTGATCCCTGATTATATCGAAGCCTGTCTTGAAAAAGATATCACCCAAATTCGTATTGTGCATGGTAAAGGCAAAGGAGTATTACGTAAGATAGTACATTCGGCTTTAGAAAAACATCCGGCAGTAGCGTCATTCAGACATGAATCATCGGGCGGCTCCTGGGGCGCAACGGTGGTTGACCTGAAAAAATAAAGACTAAAACCAAATAATTTGCATATTTAATCTATAACCGCCAAAATATCAATTTAATTGCTATCCTGAAGTAATTTCCCTATTTTGCATTAATATAAATGCCAATTTACTGGAGGAACTATTGTGAAAAAAGGAAACTTTCTAATCATTTTGGCTGTATTTATAGTCATAACGACAATTTCAACATCAGCTATTGATTATCCGGAAGCTCGAAAGAGTAAAGTTGTCGAGGACTACTATGGAACAATGGTAGCCGATCCATATCGCTGGATGGAAGATCCCGAATCCGAGGAAACAATCAATTGGGTCAATGCTCAAAATAAGATTACTGCTGACTTTGTTGATACGCCTATCAGAGAGAAAATTAAAGACAGATATACAAAATTGTATAATTACCCAAAATTCTCTCT
>JAAERC010000180.1 GCA_024230695.1 Candidatus Zixiibacteriota bacterium | reverse complement strand
TGGAGCTCATCGTTTTTTTTCTCTAATTCAATCTGATAAATCTGCAGGTCTTCAAACAATTCAATGACCTCCGGCAAAGCCGGAGGAATGTTCTGTTAACCGCTCAAAGCGGTCTTAAAAACCATTATTTAAGACTTATAGCCGGTCATTGAATATACTGTTTTAAAGGAATCATGCACGAATCCATCTTAATCTTATGAGGATGGATTTAGTTTACAAGCTCTGAATAATTCTGTTCTCGTTTTGTTTTTTCTATTATTTAATAATCATCGTCACCGGCGTTCAACAAATCCAGGAACTGTCAAACTGCGGGAGTCTCCCCAGCTGAGCTGGGGATTTACCGATGATTATTAAATTCCAAATAACAAAATAGTTTTAGCCTTGTTTGGAACTTGCTTGTCCGCCGTCTTTTTGGTGGGAGATTTGGAATTTGTTATTTATTTGTGATTTGCTTGCCCGCCGTCTTTTTGGCGGGGTGATTGGGCCGCGTGGATTTTTCCCCGATGATCCCGCAGCATCACCGCCATTCACTTACAAGCCGTTGATCAG
>JAAERC010000179.1 GCA_024230695.1 Candidatus Zixiibacteriota bacterium | reverse complement strand
TCCGGCTAGAATTACTCCCCAAACGACATAACTGATCGCAAAGGAAATCAATGTGTTTAGCGTTACAAATAATGACTGTTTCACGCCTTCAAATCCTCCAAAATATTAGTTAAAAACTTATTATTCTCTCTATATTTCAACGCCTTTAACAGCGTTCATTATAAAACATCCCAATGATATATAAAATCCGTATCCCAACAGACCCAGATATGTACCAATACCGTAACTATCGCCCAACTGCTTGAGCATGTCTGTTGTATCAAATGAATAGCTGGCGCCAAAAACTGAAAGGACAAAACAACCAAACCAGATGCCAAGAGGAATCCATCCATATTTCATCATATCTTTTAATTTTAATGCCAGCGTATCGTCATCACCTTTAACTCCATAAAGAGTATAAAGGGTCATCCCGGCCATACCGAGACAAAGCAGAACGTAAATGATAAATAAAGCACCGGTCACCTTTAGAACTATCCCGGATGAAAAAACCATACCCAGCATCCCAAAACTGCCAAGTGCCGAAGAGCTATAATACTCTTTTTTATACTCTTTCCGTTTAATTTGACCGCTGATTGAGGCAAAACCTTGCTCATCTAATTCGGGCGCGACAATTTCAGTTTCCTCTGAAGTTGAGGCTGCTTCGCCGTTCTCATCCATGTCAGCTTCGGTTGTTGCCAAAACTTCTGATTCCAGTTCAGGCTCCACAACTTCGGCGGAGACTACTGCCGAATCAACTGCTAATTCAATACCCGCTGAATCGGTCATTAAGGCAATACCTGCCGAATCTGTTAATACTTCCTCTACTGGAGCCGGGGCCTCAACGACAGCTTCTACCTCATACTCCTTATATCCTGAAAACCAGGGTAGAAAAAGAGAAGCAATCAGAATCACCGAAGTAATTGTAAGTACAATTCTTTCGTAACCGGCAACCCGAGGTTTATCAAACGACGTTTCTTCACGAAGTTTGGATCCATCTTTCTCGCGCTTAGCCAGAACTCTTTTGATCCATGATTCCTTTTCAGCATCAGACTTGAAGTGCTCGCCTATTTTCCCGGTTTCAACTTCAAATCCGACATACCGAAACCGTTCGTCGAGATCATTCTTCTTATCTTTTTTTGGCCCATTGCCATTTTTTTCGGCCATATTTTCTCCTGCAAATATTTCTTATACTTCGCTAAATTAATGTTCCCATTTAACCTGTCGATGCCCCTCTTTGGCATCTGAATGATTTGGCTGATACTTCAAAACTTCAAGATAGTACAAATCAGCGTTTTCATAATCTTTTTTAGACTGCTCTTTTGGTTGTTTGGCTTCAATCCGTTCAACCGCCCGAAAATGATAAGTCTGCGCGATCCAGAGAAGCAAACTGATATCATCACCGCGGGTTTTGCCAGATTTGACTCTACAGTCAAGTGCCTGAGTCAAATAAGTCAAAGCGCGTGAAAAATTCTGGTTACACTGCTCACCAAAATAGAGATAACCAAGCGATTTTTTCGCATCGCAGTATTCAGGATCGACCTCTAAAACCCGCTCCAAATATTTCTTACCATTAGTACAGTCGTTGAGCTGATATAGGTAGGTCGAACCAAGCATATTAAGTGCCTTTACAGCCGTCTTCTTATTCTTTTCATTCGAAATTACTTTTTCCCAGTAATCGTTGGCAATCACTTCAAGAAACCCAACTGCTAATTCTGCCAGATCGACACCTTCCAGTGGATCAACCGCTTCCTCAACTATACCTTCATCTTCTTCAAGCCCCAGATCCATATCCTCATCATCGCTTGCCATAGCTGAACCGCCCTTTTCTAACAGATACAGAGCCGCCATTGCAGCATTATAATATAACGACCAATATCTATCGTCAGTTCCCAAAGCAAATCGTTTCATATAATATACTACCGCATTAGCATAATCCTGATTATAATTATACGCAACCGCGACTCCATACAACAGGCGGGCCTGAGTAGAATCTATCGCAAGAGATTTTCTATAGTACTCAACAGTTTTGTTATGATCTTTTTTGGCTTGATAACACTCACCAATTCGACGATAAAGATCAACATCACGAATACCGGATTGATACTCTTCATCCTGAGTACTTACCCAACTTATATGTTTATCAAAATATGTAATCGCCGAATCATAATCCTTATTACCCTGAAATGAACGAGCGAAATAAAAATAAATATCTTTTGGCTCAACCGGTATCGAAAGGACAGTAGCAAAATTCTTTTGTGCCTCTGGATATCCGCCCAATATCAAAGAGGCCATACCGGCTTCATAAAATGCCCTGCCGCTGGTACTATCAGTTTTATTATTAGTAAGTTCTATATAACGATTATATGATCCGATTGTATTTTCATAT
>JAAERC010000178.1 GCA_024230695.1 Candidatus Zixiibacteriota bacterium | reverse complement strand
TTGTTAGCTGTTTAACAACTAATGATGATATTGCACTCTCTATTTTAGGCATTCCATTTCTCATAAAATTGAGGAAGATCATCATTTATTTGATAGAAATCTGACATTTGGCTACACCAAATATGACCAAGTGTTTTCAAGTCTGTTGGTGTATCCAATGCACCGGCTGCTATTGAAATGGTGGGATTATCTTTTGGGTACCAGAAAAGAGATGATCCACATTCTGAACAAAAGCCACGGTGTACATTTGCAGTCTCATCTTCAGGAGATTCAAACCACTTTAGACTTTCTTGCTTGGTGATTTTCAAATGTTCGATTTTGACGTTTATGTATGTGCCATAATTACCATGAAACCGTCTACATTTCGAACAGTGGCAATTGATAATACCTCTTAAATCTCCATGGATTTCAAATTGTATTAGTCCACACAAGCATCTACCTGTAACCACTTTAGACCCCCTATAATTATCATGCTTCAGGGTACATTCTCAGTGAGGCCCATTTGTTTCCGTTGCATCCACATAGAATCTGTGAACTAATAATTTGATTATAAACCGAGTATTTGAGGAAATCGAACGCCTGATCTTTGTTTTCATCAAGGATAATTTGTTGTAATTCGATCACCTCTTTTTCTTCGAGCGAGACAACCGACTTTTTTATCTGAATCATCGCTACTCCTCCTATAAGTAATTATCCGAT
>JAAERC010000177.1 GCA_024230695.1 Candidatus Zixiibacteriota bacterium | reverse complement strand
TCAACTACTTTAACCTCTAAGCAATCACAAAAGCCTGAACAACAATCACCTACAGATATTTTATTCAGTTTGTAGAAAACCTGCTGTCCGTCCCGACGGTCAATAACTACTTCGGCCTCTCTTAATATCCCCAAATGACGGCTAATAGTCGGTTGAGATAATTTGATTTTTTTGACTATCTCATTGACTGTCATCTCTTTAGTGGCAAGAAGACTCAATATTTTTAATCTGGTCGGGTCCCCAAAAGCCTTAAAAAACTTGCTATACGATCGTTCATCCATACTTGGTTCTTTCGGTTAACTCTGTATGAGTATTAACATATAAATATATGCAAATGTTTCACCTGTCAATAGATTATTAATAATTATCATTTATGACAATAATTTCAAAATTATCGAATATTTTGCCATTAAAACATTATATTATGTAACATAAGGAGATTGTATATGTCGTTTTGCCCTAAATGTCGTTATGAATATAATGCCGGGATCATCATCTGTCCCGATTGTGATGAACAGCTTGTCGATATCCTTCCGGAAAAAACAGAAAATAATAAAAACAGTTCCGAAATCGATGATATGGGTTATGACAATTGGGTTAAAATCGCCAAATTAAATTCGCAGGCCTATGCTACTATGATCAACGATGGTCTCAAATCCAAAAATATCCCAGTTGTTATTTTGTCTGGCGCCGGACATTTTGGCCAAACCGGCCAAGCGGGCACATCTGCATTTTT
>JAAERC010000176.1 GCA_024230695.1 Candidatus Zixiibacteriota bacterium | reverse complement strand
GCTGGAATACACAAATGAAATAGTAAATGAGAAAAATATTGTTTTAACTACTTCCAACGGAACCAGAACCTATGCCAAAGCCAAAAATTCGGGCCTTAGTATTACCGGTGCAATTGTCAACATCTCAGCGGTAGCATCAAGAGTGGCGAAAGAACAAAAGGATCTTGCCATTTTATGTGCCGGACATTGGGAGCACTTTTCAATCGAGGATACTATCTGCGGTGGAATGCTAATACATAAGCTATTGGCCGATGAAAAACTTACACTGGAATTAAACGATGCCGCTTCTCTGGCGTTATTATTGTATAGATCAAATAGCCGAGCTTTAAAAGAAACTATCGCCCAGGGTGAACATGGCCGGTATTTAAAAAAGATCGGATTTGGTCAGGATGTTGCTTTGGCGGCTGATGCCGACTCAATCCCGATTCTTCCTGTTTTGGAAGATAGCCGAATAAGGCTGGAATTGAATCAGGAATAGCGTAAAACAAAAAAGGATGAGGTGAATTTGTTTAACAAGATAATAAATCGGTTTCTACTGACCCTTCTTATTGGTGTCGGATTATTGTTACCGTCTCAATTGATGGCCGATGAAGCTGTTCGCTTTGAGTTAATAGTCCGCCAGAAACCGGCTATGGTTGATAATTACTATGAAATCAAACGAGACACTATTGATGTTATTATTGGTAAAAGTTTTTACAATCTGATTGTGAATATGAGCCTTGATATTGAAGTTGAAAAAACTGATTCTTTGTCTGTCGAATTCACCAATCATCTGACTACTATCGGTAAGACACCATACAATTTTGCCAAAAGATACAAGGTTGAATTTAATTTACCGGCACGGGTTGAAAATATTCCGGGCAAAAATGGATCTATTTATCAGCTTCTAATTAGTCCCAGAGAAATAGTTGATATTGATCCTGAAATTTGTCCTTTT
>JAAERC010000175.1 GCA_024230695.1 Candidatus Zixiibacteriota bacterium | reverse complement strand
TTTCTTATGTTCAATTTGATAACAAAACTATTATATAAACGTAGATAATAGAGATGCTAAAAGATATTCAAAATTATATAACGGCGATTGGACAATTGAAAATACTCTTTGTTCTGGTTTTAATTATATCTGCGACTTCTGTCTTTGCGGCTGATCAGGATATGTTTGATATTTATAGTCTTGAGGTTGAAGGGCATATTGAAGGATTTGTTACCGGGGAATTTAATAACGATGATCTAACCGATCTGGTAGTTATCTATTCTCCTCATTCAAATCGTTATACCCGTTATCTTGGTTTATATCTTCAAAAAGCGACAGCCGGTTTTCGACCCCGGGCTGATTATATAACAACCTTGCCAAATTCAACGGCACATCTTGATATTGGTGATATCGATGGCGACAACATTGATGATATTGCCATTATCGATTATGAAGGCATAAGTATAATAAAATATTCTGAAAGTTCCGGACTGACTGATCCGATACGCCTTGTATTTATGAGAACAATATACTCTACCTCATTTGTCCAGGGAATTCTGGTCGAACCGTTTATTTTTGAACTTACCAATAAGGCCGGAAATGAATTAATTGTACCGACCCCCGGTGGTTATTCAATCTTTAATTATTCCAAAAACGCTTTAAACCAAACGGGGTCGTTATCTGCTCCATTGGCTGATCAAATAACTACGACCAAAACAAAAGATTTTTCTTCTGAAAATGACAGACAAATACAAACAGATATTCCTGAATTGAAAATAGTTGATGGCAATCTTGATGGCCTTTTAGATATCTATTTTCTCTGGGATGATCGGGTCTGTTGTTTTTTCCAGAATAACAATAGTTTTAATAAAACACCTGATTTTGTCAGATTCAATATTTTGGGAAATTTAAACGGATACGGCAAAAGTTATTTAACCGACTGCAATAATGATAATCGTCCTGATCTTGTTTCGGTTTCAACTTCTGGCGGAATTTCAAACGCTGAGACAAAATTGAGGTTATATCTGGCCGATCAACAGGGATTAATTCCCGAAAGTTTTACCGATGAAATCAGCCTGTCCGACTCATATAGTAATTTGTTAGTTAATAATTATAATTCTGACAATATTCCTGAGATAGTAATACCGGCGGTAGAAATGGGAACTTTTGCGGCCACAAAAATATTTTTAACAAAAAAGACCGACCTGCATATGTTAATTTATAATATCAATGATGGTCATATAAATAATGAGCCAAATAAAAGATTAAGATATGAGATTAATTTCAATTTCGCCGATATTAACCCAGTAAGTGAAGTCTCTTTTAATTGGTTTGGAAATTTCAATTCAGATCAATTGCATGATATGGTTTTTTGCGATGGTGAGGGGAAATTGTTATTCTACTGGGGACAGCCAACGACTTATTTATCAAAAAGTTCTGATTTGGAGATACTGCTTGATCATCCGTCACGAGTGTTTCCGGTTAATCTAAGAGGAAATAATTTCTCCGATTTGATAGTCGAGCATAACTTACGTGGACGATATGATCGGTTATCTCTAATGTTAAACAAAGGTAATTTCTAATAAAATTATGATGGGGAAAATCAACCAATAGATATGCCAAAACTGTTTGAAAATCTCTGGGCCAAATTGGCCGCTGTTTTATTGGCATTTTTACTATGGTTTCATGTCGCTACTGATAAGACATACCAATACGAAACAAGCTTGAGACTGGCGCAGATTGATCTAAATGACGAAATCGCATTAAATGCTCCGCCACCTGATGAGTTCAAAATTATTGTTTCGGCGACTGGAAAAAGACTGCTTCGGAGCGATTGGAAAAATTCGGGGTTAAGACTGATGATTGACCGAAGCCGGGCCGGGCGAGCGAATATAAGTTTTGATCACAATAATTTAAGTTTGGTGAAGTCAGATAATATCGAACTTATTAACATTATCTCTCCACGTGAAACAGTGCTGGAATTCGATAGAAAGATAAACAAAGAAGTTCCAATCAAATCAATGGTAACAATTATTCCGGATAAGGGATTTATTCTAAATAGTAATGATTCATTGGATCCTGCTATGGTTACAATCACCGGGCCAAGAAGATTACTCAATACGATCGACTCTATCGAAACAAATCCGGAATATGTCGAGGGAATCAGAAATAATCTTTCGATGAGAGTTCCATTGGCTTATCCCGATGTATACGGTCTGGAAATATTCCCGGACACGGTTGGTTATATAGTTGATGTTACCCCGATCAAAACCAAAGTTTTTTCGGATATAATAATTCATCTAACACATGGACCAACTCAATCTGACTCAATCGTTTCTATCCAGCCAATTCTGCTGGAAATCCGAGTTGGTGGAATACCAAAATATGTAGATTCTCTTCAATCAAATATTCTTTCCGCATCAGTTGATTATAGACAATTCGACAGTCTGGGATATGCACCTATAAAAATCACTATCCCCAACTCCGTTTCTATAATTAGTCAATCGGCCGACTCTGTTAAACTTATCAGGAAATAAATGTTAACGCTTGGTATTGAATCA
>JAAERC010000174.1 GCA_024230695.1 Candidatus Zixiibacteriota bacterium | reverse complement strand
TTTTACTTTGGTGCGCGACCGGTATACATAACCACAATCAATATTTTTGTGACTTAATATATTATAAGAACCAGCATTAATATCCGGCTCGGAGTATTGTCCTACCAATCGTTTTCGGGCGCATCCGATTGATGGAATATCTAACAATAATCCCAAATGTGAGGCGATTCCAAACGACACAGGGTGGTCGATTCCATGTCCGGCAAAAATTATTAGATCAGGTTTAAAGATCAGTCGAGAAAATGCCTGAAGGATAACTGGTCCTTCACGAAAACCAAGCAGGCCGGGGATATATGGAAAAGATATTTTCATCTCGGCGACAACTTTTTCGGTTTCTACAAATTCGGGATATTTCATTGTTACTGCCGCCGCATAGAGCTGATTTGAGTCGCGATCATAGGCTGTGTCTACCGCGGTAATGTATTCTAATTTATTAAAACAACTTCCCCTGATAACCAAGTCGCATAATTCTTTCTGAATTAGGCCGGCATTGAGAGGGTCTGAGGGCCAATTATGAAGTTCTCTGAATTTCAAAAGTTCCTCATTATTTGACATTAATTTATTGGCGAATAGGAACATCATATTTAACGAAACCGTTTTTCATTTGTCAAATGGTATTAGGCTTTTATATTAGATATTTCCTATTCAATATTCCTGTATTTGAACGGTTTATCCGGCTAAACAATACTGAAGAATAGCCGATTTTAAGATAAATGGAATAGTATGCCAAAATTCCAAAAAAAGGGAATGAGAATCGACAGTTTATGAAAGTATTATTGGTTATAGCGGCTATTTTTATTTTGATGATACCATCGGCACTGGCCGGGTATGATTATCTTCTTGCCGTTGGCGGGGGATTAGGTCTGGCCACCCGGAATTCGGGAACTCCACCATGGTTTTCTATGGGGCCACAATTTCATTTTAATATTGATGCTCGTCTGAGTAAAAACTGGCTTTTGGAAGTTGGTTATAGCGGTTATAAATTTAGTGATAATGCCAGCACAAGCAGTGAGTTTTCGCTTGGTTCCAATGAAGACGACCGTACTCGAAAACTTAATGGTTATGACTTATGTGTAATATTTAAACGAGCCTGGTATCCTCTTGGCAGGAAATTGGGGTTAAGTGGCGGCCTGGGAGCCGGATTGTCAACATGGAGAATATCTGACCCAGGAACCGGAATAACTCTCTCAACGTCGCATGAACGCGGCGGAATGACCGAATTTAAGGCATCTGAGATGTTTCTGGCATCCGTTGTTGGTATTGATTATCAGTTCAAGGATGAATGGAAAGTCGGTTTTAATGTTCACTCCAATTATATGACTGGAGCCGGAATGGAATTTGAGCAGGCAGTTGAGGATAGTCTGGGGCGATGGAACCTCAATGCCGGTATCTCATTAAGTTATCTTTTAGGTGGTGAAAAAAGCAGGGCAAGGTGGGATGAGATTCGTCAACGGCCATATACGCCGCGAAATAAAATCATTAAATCAGAAAAGGCTGACGTTCCAGCCGTCACAACAGAGATTGCTTCAATAAAAATGAAAAATAGAGATTCGGATCATGATGGTATCGCCGATGAGGATGATAAATGTCCCAATACACAATCTGATGCCAAAGGATATATTGATATTCACGGGTGCCCGATAGATTCCGATGCTGACAGCTATCCCGATTACAGAGATAACTGCCCTCACAATCTGAGGGGAGCAGTGGTTGATAGAAATGGTTGCCCGATTGACAGCGATAATGATGGGGTTCCTGATGGGCTCGATGACTGCCCCGGGACTACCGAGGGCGCGGAAATCGACAAATTCGGCTGTCCTGATCTCAGCTTTATGAAAATGCCGGCAGTATTAAATATTAAGTATAGAGCTAACTCGTTTGAGATAGATCCATATTCAAAAAAGAAACTTGATTCGATGGCAGTGATTTTGAAACAAGCACCGATTGTTAAAATCGAAATAGTTGGTTATACCGATAATAATGGAACTGTGTTAGATAATAAAAAATTGGCAAAAAGACGAGCCAATCGAGTTCGTGATTATCTGGTCGGTGTTGGTCTTGATCCCAACCGGCTGACAACTGTCGGCCGTGGTGCAGAAAAATTTATTGCCTCCAATAAAACCGAGCAGGGGCGTAAGGACAACCGGCGCGTCGAGTTGGTTTTCTCAAGATAAATATTACTAATTTTCAATTCTCTATAGTATCCACATTCATCTTGTTATATTTCTTATAATCGACTATAATTATAGTAGTTATTTTAAATTTGGCAAATCTGTCAGAGGGAGAAATATATGTCGCTTTCAAAAATTAAATTAGTAAGAATTATTAGTATCCTCTTTTTGTTACTATTATTTTCATGTACTAAAGATGAATCTCCCGCCGGGCCGTCTAATACTCCGTTACAGGATAATACTCCCCCATCAATTGTATCTATTGTTCCTGCTCATTTGGCTGAAAATGTTGCTCTGGAAACAACTATTATATTAGAATTTTCAGAAGCTATTGATACAATGATTTTTGATGCCGGTTTTATTGTTTTTACTCCTTCCATAGATGGGGCTATTAGTATTGACAGCAATATGGTTACTTATACTCCTTCAACTGATTTACTCTCAAACACGACATATACTGTAGCTATCTCAGATCAAACGGTGGATTACGCCGGAAATAGTATGGAGTCCGTTTATTCGTGGGAATTTACGACAGAATTGGTAATAATAGTTGAACCTCCAAGTAGTTTAAGAGGTAACTATGTTGGCATTTACGATCTTCTTGCG
>JAAERC010000173.1 GCA_024230695.1 Candidatus Zixiibacteriota bacterium | reverse complement strand
TTGGGTCGACGGCGAACCGGAAACCGTAGAAATTTCAGCCGACACGGTCAGCCGAAGCGGTGTTGTCGCTCCATTGGGCGGTTATTCAGTGATGCGGGTAAAACAAGATATATTTGAAAACTCCAACGTCGGACTCATGTTAACTTACGCCGGGCAGGAAAGTGTTCATCCGGCTGTTACCGGTGGATTTGACTGGCGATTAAAAACAAACGATAATACTTGGGGATTTAAGGGACAGGCGATTTTCAGCAAAGTCGAATCAAATGAAACCGGATATGGCTTAGATTTTATATTTGAAAAACTAAATGGAAAACATGTCCGAGGTTACATTGGTGCCACTATTAAGGACCCCAAATTAGATCTAAATAGGCTTGGTTATACCTCGCGCAACAACGCCAAACAAACCTATGCCTGGTTGCAGTATCGTACTACTGATGACTGGTGGATAGTCCGCAACTCTTACAATAATTTAAATTTTGAATCTTCATGGAATTATGATGGTGTTAATTATAATCTGGGTGGTAATTTTAATACTTATATTGAATTTACTAACTTCTGGTCGCTCGGCGGGGGAGTTAATATACAGGCAGAAAAATATAGCGATCGTGAAACACGTGACAATTACATCTATCCTATCTGGGAGTGGCCGGTAACACCTACGGCCAGTTGGTGGTTCAGCCTTAATACTGACTATCGCAAAAAGCTAAGTTTCAACTGGAATCCGGGCGGTGGAGCGGATCGCGGCGGTTCATGGTGGGCCAATTATGTTGGCGTGACTTATCGCCCCAGAAGCAATATGGAATTTGAGTTGGGGGTAAATCTAAATGAATCAAAAAATGCGACCCGCTGGGTGAGAAACGAGAATGATACTACTAATTTGACCTTTGCTGAGTTGGATATGGAAAAGGTCTCATTATTTGCATCGGCCAGTATTGTCGCCAACAAAAATCTTTCAATACAGCTATCCGCCGAAGGGCTGATCTCAGGTCTTGATTATTCCAACTATCGGTTATATCAAGGAGATGGGAATTACTCTGATCCACTTGATGACCCTGAGGATAAAGATTACAATTTCGCCGCAATTAATTCTACACTGATTATGCGCTGGGAATATAGCCCCGGAAGTACAGTTTATATCGTCTGGACCAGAGCCCTCTCTGATGTAGATAGAAGTATGAATGATCTTGCTTTTTCTCGTGATTTCAAACGGCTGTTCACAGGTGATGCTAATAATCTATTTCTGATCAAGGCAAGTAAATGGCTGAATATTTAAACTAAAATATTCTCTAGATAACCTCCATTATCGATGAAGCCCCGTTTACTTAAAAAGCGGGGCTTTTATTATATCAATGATTATTATTTTTAATAAAAGGTGATAGTATCACCCGCGATGTTTGCCCTGGCGCATTTCGGCAAAATATTTTTTTGTTGCCGCCGCCACAACGCCGGAAAGTGCCACCAATGATACCAGATTCGGAAGAGCCATCAGGCCATTACAAATATCTGCAATTCCCCAAACTATATCGAGACTCATCGCCGCTCCAACCGGCATAACAAGAAGGTAAACCCATTTGTAAGGTTTAATAGCTTTACGACCAAGAATATACTCGACCCCTTTTTCGCCATAGTAGGACCAGCTGATGATCGTCGAGTAGGCAAATAGAATCAGACCGATTGAAACCATATTCTGACCCCAGTCCGGAAGAATAGACTCAAATGCT
>JAAERC010000172.1 GCA_024230695.1 Candidatus Zixiibacteriota bacterium | reverse complement strand
CGTAGCAGCGTAGCACAAATGTTGGGGGGTAATACTGTAGCGAATTACGGCGTGAAATCATTACGTTTTACGTTTTAGACTCATCATCGCTATAACTGAAATGAAATGCACCCAAATGAAATACACCCGTCTAATTTTGGGTCAACTGCGTAAGTCCTATCAAAATCTATGTTTTGGTTCCATCGAGGCAAAGACAATTGCCCCGATAATACCCGGTATCCAACCCAGGATAGTGAGCAAGGTAACTATAATCACCGGCCCACAGCCTTTATCTAAAACTGCCAGCGGCGGCAGTAAAATAGCCAATAACAGTCTGCCACATCCCATCTTTTTAGCCTACTTTCTATAGTAATCAACTTTATTAAATTTGAGGAGCCAGTACCTCGCTCCTCGAACTGGGTAAGTTTTATTTGTTATACATTACGATATTTACCCCAAAAAGTTGCAATAACTGTATCTTCTCAAAAACACCTACCCCGAATTATTAAAAAGAGACCAATTGACCAATATCGAGCAAATAAAAAAGCCCGGATTTGTCAATCCAGGCCGAACGCTCGCCAATAACGTGATTGGCAAGGTTCGCAACGGGACGCTATAGCCTTATGACCGTTGTTGGCCTAACCAGTTCCAATAAAAGATCAGCTTGCCAATTCGCGTTAATTGGCATTGTTGTTAGGCGGCAATTTGCCCCAAAGTATATTATTTAAACTACTACCCATCTCTCACTTACGATAATGAAACCGACAAGATATTATGATAAGTTCTGTTTCAGTAGCATCATAAACAAGCCTGTGTTCAAAATTTATACGTCTTGACCAATAACCAGATAAATCCACCCTCAAACGTTCAGGCTTGCCTATCCCCTCATAAGGCATCCGCATAGCATCTTTGATAAGGGCATTGATACGCTTTAAAATCTTACGGTCATTTTCTTGAAACCAAAGGTAATCTTTCCAGGCTAATTCCGTAAAGGTTAACTTCATACTTCTATAAGTTCTCTTTCTGTAGTTTTTCCCATTTTTGCTTCTGCAATTGACTGCCGTAAATGTTCAGCGTTGAAAGGATTGGATAGTAAGTAAAGCGTTTCCTGCCAAGAATTGAATTCATCAATGGGCAAGAGAACAATCTGTTGCCCCGCATCCGTACAGATGATAGTCGGTTCTACATCAGAAATGACTTGTTCTATTAAACGTTCAAGATTTGCTTTGGCTTCATTTATTGTAACTGCGTTCATCAAATCACCTTTTTAAAAAATATTGGGACTATGTGAGAAACCCAAATATCTAACAGCGGCATTATTGATTTAACATCTTAAATCAGTTCAATGGGTTGCTCCACTAAAAACAATAACAACATTCTACCAGATTCGAGCCAAAAAGAAAAGAGGCAAAGATGATAAGATGATACGCCATCTATTGCCTCAACTTGATCAATTTTGTTTTTACCGACTTGGCTGGCCTACAAAACAAAGCCAAAACTTATTGGTTTTTGAAGCGCATTTCGGTTAGGGCTTTTTCAAAATCAGCTAAACTTTCTACCGTCAAGGCAATTTCGGTTAGCTTTTTTAGGGCTTTTAAAGTTAATCGGGCTACTTGTTTCTCGAATTTGCCCAACTCAACGCTAAAACGAAGGCTGACTATCTGATTTAACGACT
>JAAERC010000171.1 GCA_024230695.1 Candidatus Zixiibacteriota bacterium | reverse complement strand
TTAACTTTATTCTTGTGAATATTAATTCGTATTTGCAGTAAATAAATTAAATTGATGCAACTTTTAAATTCTGACTTCGTCAGATAGAGTGGAGATTATAAAAATGGAAAACAACATTCAAACCTCACAAACTTCCGAACATATAGAAAAGCCGGGGATTATTGCCCGTCTGATGATGGTCTTTTCAGAACCATCAAAACTGTTTGGAACATTAACGGGAAAAACCGATTGGTTGATCCCTTTAATTATTGTGGGTATTTTGGGCGGGGCGATTTATTACCAGACCCGACCGATTTATACCGAGGGCATGGAATCAACGGTAATGGAAATGCTCGAAAATTATAAAGAGCGGATGCCGGAAGCACAATATGAACAGATGCTTGAAGATGCAAAGAAACAGTTTGATGAAGGACGGGAAAATAAATTTGAGTGGTATTTGCCGCTAGTATGGTTTGGTTTACCATTGGTTATTTGGCTGATCATCTCGTCTTTGGGATTGATGTCAGGTAATTTCATTTTTGGGGGCAAAGCCAATTTCTGGATAATAATGAATGTTGTTGCCTGGGCCGCACTGATTGGATTTTTGGGCGATTTTGTACGCGGAATAATGATAGTTCTTAAAGATTCAATGTATGTTTATACCGGTTTGGGTCTTATAACTCCGGCCAATGATGGTTCATTTATGTACTATTTGTTCCGACAGGTGGATATATTTTCGATTTGGAGAATAATCGTAACCGGAATTGGTCTTGGCGTTATTTATAAAATGAAACCTAAAAAGTTTGTAATCGTCTTATTAATTGTATGGATAATATTTATTTCGTTGGTGGCGGGCGCGAATATGTTCACCGGCGGAACTATAATTTATTAATTTATCGTAGGAGAAAATATGATGCCTTTCGCCAAACGTAAAACATTGATGTTTACAGGACTGCTGTTATTGCTGTCGGTATTTGTCTCGGCTGAAACATTAACCCTTGATCAGAGTATCGATTTGGCGCTGAAAAACCATCCTGAGGTTATTAGTGCCAATGGAAATGTTAAAACGGCTAATGCAGGTGTCTGGAACGCTTTTGGTAATTTCCTGCCCAGAATTTCAGCCAGTGGAGGAGTGTCCGAAACTCATGGCTGGTGGTATGCCGATAGTACTAAGGCTGATCCTGCAGATTACAATACTGGTGTTTTGGATAAGTGGTATAAATCATTCACCAAGAATTATTCGCTTGGCGCATCTGCTGATCTGACGCTTTTTAACGGCGGGCAGAATGTTTTTAATTATTTGGGTGCTAAGGCTAATAAATCATACTTTAATAATGTGTCCGAGATGACTCAACAGGGTCTGATATTAGAAGTTAAAAGAAGATATTTCAATTATTTGGCGGCCATTCAAACAAAAGAGATGCGTGAGGAATCGGTTAAACATGGGGAAGAGGGCTTGAAATTGGCCGAATCCAAATTTGAGGTTGGTTCGGCATCGAAGTCAGATGTTCTCAAGGCTAAGGTACAATATGGTCTGGACAGAATAGATTTTATTGATGCTGAAAATGCGATTGAAAATGCCCGCTCTTATTTGATCTGGCTGATTGGTTTAGATATAAATTCAAATACCGAATTTTCACCTGATTATTCTACCAAAGAATATAACGGTGTTGAGGGCGATGCCTTAAAATACGGTTTAAGTAACTATCCGGGATTATTGGCGGCCGAGGATAATGTGAGTAAGGCCAAAAATGGTGTTCGATCTGCATGGGGAAAGTTTTTACCGACTGTGATAGTTTCTTTAGGCAAAACTTATAGAAACGACCGATGGAGCCAGGTCAAAGAGTTTAGTAATTATGATGGTTCCTGGACGATTGGAACAACTGTAAGTCTTCCTATCTTTGAGAATTTTAGTAGAAAATATGCGGTTTCCAGCGCCAAAGTGACTCTTAATAATGCCCGGGCCGGATTCTTTTATGAAAAGAATAATGTTGCCCGGAAGGTCAAGGAAGCTTTTAGGAATATGAATCGTGCCAATGAGATGCTGGCGGTTGCCAATGAGACAGAAGCAAGTGCTCGGGAGGATATGTCTCTTACACAGGAAAAATATGACCTGGGAGCGGCAACAATTCTGGAATTATTGGATGCAAGGGTAAGTCTTATTAGAGCTCAAAATAATAAAATACAATCAGAGTTTGACTATAACATTGCTGTGGCAACACTTGAAAATGCCATGGGTGTAAGGTGATTTTAATCTAAGGGCGGAGGAGCCAAAATGAATTTTCGGAAAAACAAAAAACTGTTATGGATAATAGGTGGTATTGTAGTAGTTGCCATCATTGTCGGCAATGTCGTTACTACCGGTGAGAAAAGCACCAAAGTAAAAACAGAAATGGTTGAGATCATTGATATAACCGAAGAAGTATCTGCTTCAGGTTATGTCCAACCCCAGACACGTGTAAATATTACAGCTGAAGTTACAGCTGAGATAATCGGTATTCCAGTTGTTGACGGACAGCAGATATATAAGAATGATCTTTTGGTTCTTCTTGATACGGTTCAGCTTCAGAAAGATGTTGACCAGAGCCTTTATGCATTAAGTGAAATAAAATCTCGTTTAGATGGCTCAAAAGCAACCTTTAAACAAGCTGAGGAAGAGTACGAGCGTCAAAAAAGACTCTTTGATAGAGATCTTACTTCCGAGACAGTTTACAAAAACGCAGAATATGCCTACTTAAATTATAAGTATAGCTATGAGGCAATGGTGAGTCAGGCCAAATCTACAAAAGCTCGTTATGAAAAGGCTGTCGATTTCCTAAATAGAACAAGTATCGCATCTCCGATGGATGGGATCATTACTTTTATCGATGCTGAAGTTGGTGAGATCGCGCCGGCTCAAAATGCTTTTACTCAAGGCAGAACGTTGATGACGATTTCAGATATGTCAACCTTTGAAGTCGAGGTTGATGTTGATGAGACAGAGATCATCAAAATTGTTCTTGGGCAGGAAGCCAAAATTGAAATTGATGCCTTTATTGATACCGTATTTGCCGGCGAAGTTATTGAGATCGGTAATACAGCTGTAATGAGCGGCCTTGGTACCCAGGATCAGGCGACTAATTTTAAAGTAAAAGTATTATTTAAAGAAATAAATACTCTTATAAGACCGGGTATGTCAGCAACTGTTGATATTGTGACCAATGAAGTTATAGATGCCCTCTCGGTTCCATATGGCGCAATTGTGATGCGTTCACTTGATGCCGATTCTCTGGCAAAAGTGGATGATTCAGGTGGGCTTGTTTCAACTGCCCATGCCGCAACTGCCGATGAAACGACAGAGGTAGAGGAAGCCGATAAAGAGGAAGAGAAGGGCAAAAAAGGCAAGAAGGATAAAAAAGAGAAAAAAGAAGTCAAAGGCGTATTTGTCGTAAAAGATGGTGCCGCCAAATTTGTTCCAGTCGAAACTGGTATTGCTGATCAGAAAAGTATTGAAGTGGTTATGGGTATCGGTGAAGATGAAACAGTAATCACGGGACCATTTAGAACTCTTCGTTCAATAAAAGATGGTGACAAAATAGAAACAGAAGAAGAAAAAGACGAAGAAGATCGGGATTAAGCTATGTCTTTAATCGAAACTAAAGATATTTGGAAAACCTATGAAATGGGCACCGTTCAGGTCAATGCCCTTCAGGGGGTATCCATAGAGATAAATAAGGGTGACTATATTGCCATCATGGGGCCATCGGGTTCGGGTAAATCGACTTTGATGAATCTGGTTGGATGTCTCGATACTCCAAGTAAAGGCGAGTATTATTTTACCGGTAATCGTGTCAGTCAGATGGAAGAAGATGATCTGGCAACAATTCGAAACAAAGAAATCGGATTTGTCTTCCAGACCTTTAACCTTATGCCAAGAGCAACCGCCTATCATAATGTCGAATTGCCTCTGATATATAATGGTACTTCGAAAGAGGAAAGAGAAGTAAAGACCGTAAAAGCATTAACAGCCGTTGACCTGGCCGATCGTATGACTCATAGACCCAGCGAATTGTCAGGTGGGCAGAGACAGCGCGTTGCTATTGCAAGAGCTCTGGTGAATGAACCATCGCTGATCCTTGCTGATGAACCAACTGGTAATCTTGATACCAAAACGGGTCTTGAGATAATGCAACTTTTCTCTCGTCTGCATAAAGAGGGTAATACAATTATTATTGTGACCCATGAACGCGATGTTGCAACTTATGCGGACAGAATTCTGTTTATTAGAGATGGTTTAATTGAAAGTGATGAACTTGTTTCCGCAGATGAGAAACATGCAAACGGTACAGGCCTATGATATTTTGGGAAATATTCAAAATGGCGGCTAATGCCCTCCGTATCAACCGGATGAGGACGATATTGACTTTGTTAGGAGTTATCATTGGTGTCTCATCGGTTATAACTATTATTTCGGCGCTTGATGGTTTGGAACAATCGATCAAATCTGAATTGGAATTTATGGGTCCATCAACATTTATTGTTTCCAAGATGGGCATTATCAGATCCGATGAGGCCTTCTTTGAAGCATTGAAGCGCAAGCCATTAAAGTACGAATATGTAGAAGCAATCGAGGAAGGGTGCGATGATTGTGTCAAAGTGGCGGCATCAGCGGCCACTCGGACTGAGATCAAATATCGTAACAATAAATTAAGACGTGTACTTTGTCGCGGAAGTGAATATAATATTATTGATATTATAGATTTTGAATTAGGACAAGGTAGATTTTTTACGGCTGAGGAAGATCTTACTCATCGTCGAGTTGTTTTTATAGGAACAACTATTCAGGAGGAACTGTTTTCGGGTGTCGATCCAATTGGTAAATCAATAAAAATCAATAATGTCAAGTATGAAATTATTGGTATTGCCAAAAAGAAGGGCTCAAGTTTTGGTAATGATGCCGATAGAGTTATTTTTATTCCTTATCATACATTTTCAAAACAATTTGGTGATCCCCGTGGACGTATGAGTATCTTTGTTAAAGCTAATTCTGTTGAAGATGTTCCTGATGCGATGGATCAGGTCAGAGTTGTTCTTCGCGCGCGCCGTCATGTACCTTATGATAAAGATGACACCTTTGGTATGGTCACTGCCGATGCGGTTATGGCCGTACTAAATGATATTACTAAAGTGCTCAGAATGGGACTTGTGGGTGTTTCATCAATATCGTTAGTCGTTGGTGGGATAATTATTATGAATATCATGATGGTCTCGGTAACTGAGCGAACTCGCGAAATCGGTATTCGAAAATCAATAGGTGCCAGACAGAAAGATATTTTACTGCAATTTTTATATGAATCCTTGATTCAATCTTTGGGAGGAGGCGCTATTGGCATTGCCATTGGCGTAATATTGGGAAAAATCCTCATCAGTCTGATGAACTTTGATATGACCCCATCAGTATTTGCAATAATAATTGGGATATCAATCTCAACCGGTGTTGGCCTTTTCTTCGGAATATATCCGGCCATGAAGGCGGCCAAGATGCAACCAGTCAAAGCCTTAAGTTATGAGTAATTGTTATGACTACTGTTGAATTAAAAGAAGGTGTTTTACTGGCCTTAGATTCTCTTAAATCAAATAAGTTTCGCTCTGCACTAACAATACTAGGTGTTTTGATAGGTGTCTGGTCAGTTATCGCAATGACATCATTGGTGAATGGACTTGATAGTGCCGTGCAGGATTCGATTGATAAAATTGGAAGTAATGTTTTGTTTGTTGATCGTTTCCCGCCCGAAACCGATTATGATGATCTTTCTGAGGAAGACCAAAATAGAAAATGGATCACCACTATGGAAGCCGATGCCATTTTAGAAAATTGTCCGGCAGTTTCTGATGTATCACCAGAAAATCATCATTGGGGAAGTGGTCGGGATGGAAACTCAGTCAAATATAAAGGTCGTAAGGCCAATCGTCCCGCTTTGGTCGGAGTGCGGCCATCGTATCAAAAGGTACATAATTTATCTGTAAGTGCTGGCAGATTTATAAGCTTTACAGACAATGAAATAAAGGGCATGGTCTGTGTTATTGGTTCTGATGTAAATGAGGCATTGTTCCCTAATGAAGATCCAATAGGCAAACAGATACGAGTTAATAATTATCGTTTTACGGTTGTTGGAGTAAGGGAGAAACTTGAGGCGATGCTTGGCGATGACAGCGATAATAACAAGGTCGCTATTCCACTTAAGACTTATGAAAAAATATTGCCATCGGATAAGGCATTGACTTTGATGGTTTCCGCAAATTCATTAGAGGAACTCGATGAAGCTCAGGAACAGATCATTTCGGCCTTACGAAAAGTCAGAAAAGTACCGTACGATAAAGACAACGATTTTGCCGTCTTTGGGCAGGAAAGTATTCGTGAAATGGTCGGTAATATTACCAAATATATTTATATTGCTATGATTATTATCTCATCGGTTGGTCTGATGGTCGGCGGTGTCGGTGTTATGAATATTATGTTAGTGTCTGTGACTGAAAGAACTCGGGAAATCGGGGTTCGCAAAGCAATTGGAGCCAAACGAAACAATATTCTCTGGCAGTTTTTAATCGAAGCTATGACCTTGTCTGGCTCTGGGGGGATTCTTGGTATTATTTTTGGTGTTGGGACAGCTTTGTTAATTGGAGCGGTGTCACCGCTTCCTTTTGGCGTCTCACCGGTATTTATTTTTCTGGGCTTTGCCGTCGCCGTCACGGTCGGTTTGACGGCTGGGATTTACCCGGCCTATAAAGCCGCCAGTGTCGATCCAATTGAATCATTACGATACGAGTAAAATATCTGCATGACTACTGTTGAATTAAAAGAAGGCGTTTTTTTAGCGTTTGATTCCTTGAAATCAAATAAATTTCGATCGGCCTTGACTATTCTTGGCGTACTGATCGGTGTCTGGTCAGTTATTGCGATGTCCTCGCTTGTTAATGGACTTGATGCCGCTGTTCAGGAATCAGTTGATGATTTAGGAAGCAATGTCCTGTACATCACTCGTTTTGCGCCAGAGACAGATTTTGATGAACTTTCTGAAGAGGAACGCAATAGAAAAGAGATGACTCCCGCAGAGGCTATTGCAATACGCGAAAATTGTCCTTCAGTCAGAGCCGTATCTCCAGAAAATCGTTATCATCGAGTCCGGGGTGGAAATGTAATAAAGTATAAAGGCAAACGAGCAAATCGCCCAACTATTGTCGGAATATGGCCAGACTATCAGAAGGTACACAATACATCCTTAAGCCAGGGTCGTTTTATTACCAAAGTCGATGATGATACCCGAGCCCAGGTTTGTGTTATTGGATCAGACGTTCAGGAGGCACTGTTTGATAATGAGGATCCGATTGGAAAACAAATAAGAGTTAACAACTATCGGTTCACCGTTGTTGGTGTTATTGAAGAACAGGAAAATATGTTCGATGAGACCGATAACAATAAGGTCGTTATTCCGTTAACCACTAAATTGAAAATGGTACCTTGGGATAAGGCTCTTCTTTTAGTTGCCAGTGCCCAATCGGCAGAAAAAATCGATGATGCCAAAGAAGAAATTATATCTATTCTTCGTCAGGCCCGTCATGTCCCTTATGAAAAAGACAATGATTTCGCAGTTTTTGGTCAGGAGAACATTCGTGAGATGATTGGTAATATTACTCAGTATATATATATTGCCATGATAATAATCTCATCGGTGGGCCTAATGGTCGGGGGGGTTGGCGTGATGAATATTATGCTGGTTTCGGTCACTGAACGTACACGCGAGATCGGCGTTCGAAAAGCAATCGGGGCTAAACGAAATAACATTCTCTGGCAGTTTCTTATCGAAGCTATGACTTTATCAGGAAGCGGGGGATTACTCGGTGTGTTAGGTGGTGTTGGAACCTCTCTTTTGATAGGTATGCTTACCCCATTACCATTTGGGATCTCTACATTATTTATGATTTTAGGGTTTTCGGTCGCAATTACTGTTGGGCTGATAGCCGGTTTGTATCCCGCATACAGGGCCGCGAAGGTAGACCCGATAGAATCTCTTCGTTACGAATAAATAAAAAAATTAAATATTGTCTGTTTTGATTCGTCTATATACATTAGAACGTATAATATTTTGGAAGGAGCAAATTTAAGGTGA
>JAAERC010000170.1 GCA_024230695.1 Candidatus Zixiibacteriota bacterium | reverse complement strand
ATGAAAACGCGGTGATGTTCGAGCATTATCCTACTATCTATCTTATGTTGCCATATTTATTTCAATGGTTTAAGATAGCTTTGGGCTTGATTTTTGAGGGATTGGCGGTTGGATTAACGGTTGTGTTGGCTATCAAAGTTCTTAACATCAGCGGATTTGGAGATTTAAAACTTAGTTTTGCTCGAAATCGCTGGCTCTATCTTGCACTTGCCTGGACATTGATTACTGCCTTGTTATGGGCACTAAATAGATATTTGCCTGTATTGTTCACTGATTTATTAGACTCTTCTCCACGACGCCAAATGGCCTTTGATTTTGCAATGAGATTATTAACTGTCGGTTTCTATTCTATTTTTATCTATGTTTTGCCAGCCTTGATAGTGTATAAAAATAGTTTTATTACCGCCTTTAAAACATCATTTTCATTTTTTATCAAAAATCCGATATTTTCATTTTTCCTGGCATTGATACCAATATTACTAACCTGGCCAATTTCTTTTATAACCAGCAAGGCAAATGTAATCATCGAAAAATTCTCTCCAGAATTAATTTTGTATCTTCTCAGCATTGGGATATTTATTGACTTTATTGTAAATTGTTTAATTACAATTGCAGTTGCCAAATTCTTAATTGATGAATCTGAATAATTATTATTTTTACTGTTAATCGAGTAATTTCTGTTCATTCGATTTAATCTAATTTATTATTATTTAATATTATTTGCCAATAAATGCCTCTGTACAAATAATTTATTGATATTTATTTCAATAGTATCTCTTTGATGTTAATAAAAATGCGAGTTTGTCCGATAAAAGTAATAATATTGAGGATAATAATATCGAATGAAAAACATTTTAATAGTTGATGACGATACCGAGGTCGCCCGGTCGCTGGCGAATTTATTTGACTCGGAGAGATATCGTTTTTATTTTCTGGAAGACGGCCCGAGGATGGTCGAGTTTTTATCTGAGCATAAAGATGTGGATGCGGTCTTGCTCGATGTGAACTTACCGACTGTTTCCGGTCTGGATATTCTCAAGAAATGTAAGGAAAACGGCAACACTACTCCGATTATTATGATTTCGGGACGTGTCTCAACTGAAAATGCAATGGAAGCCATGCGTGAAGGCGCATTCGAATATTTGACCAAACCGTTTGAAATACAGAAATTAATTGATACTGTTAATAAGGCATGTGCCCATCCCAAGCAAAAACTAAGGGTTGCCAAAGATGATTCTGAAACACAACCATTAGAGCTTGATGAGATAATTGGTAAATCACCTGAAATAGTCGAAATCGCCAAATTAATTGGACAGGTAGCCAAATCGGATGCCGCCGTTTTAATATTTGGTGAATCTGGTACCGGCAAAGAATTGGTAGCCCGTGCGATTCATCGTAACTCTCGCCGCCGCAGCAAACCATGTCTCTCAGTAAATTGCGCTGCTTTGGCCGAAACGCTATTGGAGTCTGAACTTTTTGGACATGAAAAGGGCGCATTCACCGGAGCATATTATAAAAGACTTGGCAAATTTGAGCAATCTGACGGCGGAACAATATTCCTTGATGAAATAGCAGATATGTCAACAATGACTCAGTCAAAGCTACTTCGGGTCCTTCAGGAGAAGAAGATCGAACGTGTCGGTGGTAATGATACTATTGACGTTGATGTTCGCATTGTCGCGGCGACCAATAAGTCGCTGGTTCAATGTATGAAGGAAGGGTCATTCCGAGTCGATCTCTTTTATCGTTTGAAAGTCGTTTCGATATATATGCCTCCACTTCGGGATCGTAAAGGTGATATTCCATTGCTGGTTGATCATTTTATTACTAAGTATTCAGAAAAAGTCGGTAAAGAAATTAATGGGATTTCCGCCAACGCAATTCAAATGCTTACTAAATATCCCTGGCCCGGAAATATTAGAGAGCTGGAAAATAATGTCCAGACCGCATGTGTGATGTCAAAGGACAACATACTTCATACCGAAGATTTTCCAATACATACTGAAATTGATACAAAAATTGAGATAAATCTGGATACGCTCCAGGATGATTATATTGAAATATTCAGTAAGATCATTGAGCCTGTTCTACCAAAGTTAATAAATAATTCCGAAGGAAAGATTTATTACTTCCTTGAATCGGCTCTTGAAAAAGCCTTGATCTCGGCATGTCTGAAGTATTTTGGTTCCAATCAAGTTAAAACATCTGAAATGCTTGGTATTTCCCGTAATACTCTTCGAGATCGAATCTCCCGCTACAGCATATATTAAATTCTCATTATTGTTTAATTTAAATAATATTCTTTTCTGATCCTCCGCTGGCAGTTTTGTTGATATAATTTTGTTGACAGTCACCTGCTGTTTCCATATTGATATATAATTTTTACGAGAATCTATTGATACTAAAATAGTTGATTAGCAATTCGGGAGATAAGTAATGTCCAATATGATCAGTAGGGGTAATTGGGGCACAAGAATCGGATTTATAATGGCCGCCACAGGTTCAGCTATAGGTTTGGGGAATATCTGGAAATTTCCTTACATAACCGGTGTTTATGGCGGAGGCGCTTTTGTTTTTGTATATCTGTTCTGCGTTTTGATTGTGGGCTTACCTTTGATGATAACCGAGTTGATGATTGGCCGTCGCACTCAAAGAAATCCTGTTGGAGCATTTAAGACATTGCATCATGAAAAAAGCCCCTGGCAAGTTACCGGTTGGCTCGGAGTGGCATCAGGCTTTTTGATTCTATCTTTTTATTCGATTATTGCAGGCTGGGCGCTGGCCTATATTTTTAAATCAATTGTTGGATTCTCAGGCTCAGCCGAGGCGATACAGGGTGAATTTATCGAATTAGTCACTAATTCTGGTTTATCTATAATGTGGCACTCAGTGTTTATGGGATTAACTATCGCTATTGTCATTGGCGGCGTTCAGAAAGGTATTGAGCGATGGTCCAAAATACTTATGCCATTACTGTTAGTTATGTTAATTGGACTAATGTTCTATGGACTTTTCTTTACCGATGGCGGTTCTAAGGCGCTATCATTTCTATTTAATCCTGATTTTTCAAGTCTTTCAACTGAGGGCATTTTATCTGCGCTGGGGCATGCCTTTTTTACATTGTCGCTTGGGATGGGTGCGATGATTACCTATGGAAGCTATATGAAGCGGGAAACAAGTATTATAAGAGATGCGGTCACTGTTTCATTTCTGGATACGATCATTGCTTTAATAGCCGGGATAGCCATTTATTCAATGGTGTTCAATTATGGTCTGGAGCCTGCGGCAGGTCCTGGTTTGATTTTCCAAACTCTTCCAGTTTTATTTTCCGAAACTGGACCAATAGTATCGGTAACATTTTTTGTTCTGCTCTCATTTGCCGCCTTAACATCGGCGATTTCCTTGTTGGAAGTGGTAGTATCATACTTTGTCGATGAACGAAAATGGTCGCGAGTAAAGGCAACATTATCGCTTGGTTTTCTTATTTATCTTACAGGATTACTTTCGGCGATAGCGGCCATAACAATTCCATTCAGGGGAAAAGAACAGGGCTTTTTAGACATCTTTGATTTCATTACGACGAATTATATGCTTCCAATTGGCGGGTTACTGACCTGTTTGTTTATTGCCTGGGTAATGCCTAACAAAATTCGAACTGATGAATTTGGCTCAGATGGTAATATGTATCGTTCGTTTATTCTTGTATTGAGATTTATTACACCTATTGCTGTATTGATAATTATTTTGCATGGTCTGGAACTTTTGCCGTTTATGGAATACTAAAATGAACAGATCATTCAATTGATTGATTTTGTATATTTTGTATTAAGTCATCAATGATTTTATATTGACATCGTATTATTACTACTCATATTATGTTAAAACATTAATATCATCCTATGGAGGAATAAGGTGAATAAGAAGGGATTTAATAGACTTTACAAAATTGCATTAGTTGCTATGCTTGCGCTTTGTCCTGCTTCTATTTTTGCTAACGATGCTATTGGTATGGCAACGGGCAATTTGACAACTGCTGATGTTGCTGGGTTTGGAGTTGGATATGTTGGGGGGCATGTTGGAATTCTTGACGATGCCACTGTGATTTTCGGCTCTTTAACATATGGTCTTTCAGATTATACTGAGGGTCGGGTGAAGATCGGTTTTTCTGATCTTGATGGTTCTGATACAGATCCAAAACTTATATTGGGTGTTGATTTCAAATATGAATTTATGGATTATTATGATAAAAACGGCAAACAGCCAATGGATATGGCTTTTGGCGGATTCTTGGAATATGTTGATTATGGAGCAATATCTGTATTGGAATTGGGCGGCAATTATATCGCTTCAATTCCATATCGATTCAAATCTGGACGCAGGCTAATTCCATACGGCCGAGTCAATTTACGGTTGGAGTCAATTTCTGTAGATATTCCGGGAGGAAATAATGATTCCGATTTTAAATTCGGATTGGACCTTGGAGTAAAATACGAATTAACTACTGAAATGAATTTATATGGTGAATTCCAGTTTGATGGGTTTTCAGGGCTTTTCCTCGGGCTTGATGTGAGAATGTTTTAATTGATAAAATAGATTTAATAAAGGAAGCTTCGGTTTTACGCCGAAGCTTTTTTATATATGAGTTATTTTGAGGCAATTTTATTAGGCGTGATTCAAGGATTGACTGAGATACTTCCGATCTCTTCATCGGGACATCTGGTTTTGACTGAACATATTTTACAGCTAAAACAACCGGGTATCCTATTTGAGCTTATGGTACATTTTGGGACACTTCTTTCAGTATTAGTATATTTTCATAAGAAGATATTCGGTATGATAAAATCGGTTTTTGATTCGAGTAGAAGTGCCGAGCGTAAAATGGTCTATTACCTGATTGTTGGCACTATACCGGCAGTAATTGCGGCCTTATTGTTAGATGATTTTTTTGAAGAAGCATTTTCATCACCGGTCATGACATCGGTAATGCTTCTGGTGACTGGACTGATATTACTATCGACCAAGTATGCAAAATTAAAAAAACTAGAATTAAATATTCCGCGGTCTGTTATCATTGGAATTGGCCAGGCTTTGGCAATTATGCCCGGTATTTCGCGTTCAGGAACAACTATCTCGACCGGCTTATTTCTTGGTCTCAAACCTTATGAAGTGGCGGAGTTTTCATTTTTGTTGTCAATTCCGGCAATATTGGGAGCGATTGTTTTTAAATTTAAGGCCGTATTGTCATTAAATTCTGAGATTCTTGGACCGTATTTGGTAGGGACAATATTCGCGTTTCTAACAGGATTGTTTGCCGTTTATATTATGCTTGATTTGATTCGTAAAGGGAAATTTGTTTATTTTGGAATATATTGT
>JAAERC010000169.1 GCA_024230695.1 Candidatus Zixiibacteriota bacterium | reverse complement strand
GTAATATTGCCACCTTTGTTTTTTACGATATAGGCACCAATATGCTGAGTAATAGCACCTGCCTCATCACCGACTACATTTGTTTTACGAATAAAATCCAAAAGCGAAGTTTTACCATGGTCAACATGTCCCATTACCGTAACAACCGGTGCTCTGCCAGATAGATTTTCCTCGACCTCAGTATCTCGAGCCTCTTCACCAACTTCTTCTTTTTCTCTGATATTACAGCCATACTCAAGTGCTAACATCTCAATTGTATCAAGATCGAGTCTTTGGTTGATAGTCGCCATCATGCCCAATTCAAAACATTTCGCGATCAACTCGGCTGGTTTTAGCTCAAGATTTCCAGCTAATTCAGCAATAGTCATAAACTCATTAATATCTATTGTCTTGCTGATTGTAACATCTTCATCAACTTCTGATTTATCGGCTCTTTTGTATACTTTTTTCTTCTTTGTTGTCCCCATACTGGCCATAGTTGCTTTATAACTTTTTGCAACTGCCTTTTGGTCAACATGTCGAGCGTCTCTGCGTTTTCTTTTGTC
>JAAERC010000168.1 GCA_024230695.1 Candidatus Zixiibacteriota bacterium | reverse complement strand
ACATATATTGTTGCTTTGGCAATATCAGAATATACGGTTTGGAGCGATTGGTATCATTATGGAGATAATGATTCTATGGAAATTGTGAATCATGTATATCCGGATCTTTATGAAGATACCTTTGATCCGCTAAGTGTTACACCTAATGCCATGGAAATATTATCTGACTTGTATTGTCAGTATCCATTTATAAATGAAAAATACGGCCATGCCCATTGGGAATGTCATAGCGCGATGGAACATCAAACCTGTACGTCAACTTCATATACGACCTGGGGAACATCTTTGCCAGTAGTAATTCATGAGTTGGCGCATCAATGGTTTGGCGATATGATTACTTGTCGGAGTTGGCATGATTTATGGCTAAATGAAGGTTTTGCCTCATACTCCGAAGCCTTATATTATGAAGCAATGTATGGGGTAGAATCTTTCCGTAATTATATGACTGACATGGAGTACTTTGATGATCGATCGGTTTATGTCTATGATACGACCGATGCCAATGAGGTCTTTGATATTGTTGTTTATGATAAGGGTGCCTGGGTGTGTCATATGCTTCGGTATGTTGTTGGTGACGATGCCTTTTTTAATTTTCTCCACGAATATGCCAACAGCCAGTATAAGTACGGTTCACTGACGACTGAAGAATTTATCGATTTTATCGAAAACTCTACTGGTGATGATTTAACCGAATTTTTTAATGATTGGGTATATGACATTTTGTATCCGGTGTATGCCAAACAAACTTATGTCGAACCGGATTTAAGCGATGGTATGTATTGGACCTGTTTAAATCTAAGACAAACACAAACATACGGGCCTGAAGTTTTTGAGATGCCGGTTGGTTTGCGATTTTATTCGGGAACTACCGTTATCTTGGATACGACTGTTCAAAATACTTCACAATTTCAAAGATTTGTTTTTAAAACTTTTGTTGAGCCCGATAGTATTGTAATCGATCCTGATAATTGGATATTGAACAGCACTTTTAATATGCCCTGGTCATATAATCTTCTTCCGCTTTCGCTTGATACCGCCGATCAGTTTGCCGATTTTCAAGATACAATAATTTGTCGGGGCGGTTCGGGAAATAATGATTTTCAAATTATCTCAGGAACCCTGCCGAATGGACTTGTGCTCAATT
>JAAERC010000167.1 GCA_024230695.1 Candidatus Zixiibacteriota bacterium | reverse complement strand
TGGAACAATACATTTACATTCATTTGTGGATGTCATAACCAATTCCAGTACGGAATTGTTTGCGACTGCGAAAGGAACCCAATCAGCAATTGAACAAATTGTAGGTCAAGTAACTAAAGAATTTGGGTGTTCCGCAGTACAATTTGAAGTGAGAGAATCAATATGTTGGGATGAAGATTCTGACAATTATGATAAACCGATTCCTGGTCAGTGGGCATTGTGGTATGATTATGAATGTAGTCATCCACCTTGTCAAATGATGGAGAATCGATTGAAAGAAGTATTAAATATTGTGGAGAATAATGATTAAAACAAGAGAATTTCCAGAAAGTAACTATCGGGGTATTTGGTATCGTGGAAAAACGTTACGTATCGCACTCGATCCGAAAAAACCAATCACTGAATTGGAATATCCAGAATTCTATGATGTTAAAATCACCGGCAAATGTGAAGGTGAATGTCCATGGTGTTACATGGATTCGAAGAAAGAAGATAAACATTTCACAAATATCGTAGAAAAGGTCAACAATTATTTTGGACCAATGAGTATAAATGAACGACCATTTCAAGTTGCTTGCGGAGGAGGAAATCCCAACGAACACCCTGATTTTATCGAGGTATTGGAAGCATTTAAAGATCTGGGCATAGAACCAAATTATACTACAAATGGTATGGGTTTGACAGATGATATTCTCAATGCTACTAAGAAATATTGCGGTGGTGTTGCGGTTAGTTGTCATCCCCATTTAGAATATCATTGGAAAAAAGCAGCATGGCAATTAAGTGATCATGGAGTTAGATTGAATTTTCACAATATCATTTCAGATAGAAAATCAATTGATGATTTTAAAAACATTTATGATAAATGGAAAGATGTAGTTGAATATTTTGTGCTTCTACCATATGGGAATCAAGGTAGAGCACCAGACAAAGAAATTAATTGGGAATATTTACTGACAAAACTTCCCGAAAACACCAGTCAAATTGCGTTCGGAGCAAATTTTTATCCGTACTTGTTGGCAGGTGGGCATAATATCAAAGTC